>CAOKIL010000004.1 GCA_948468535.1 uncultured Eubacteriales bacterium | reverse complement strand
TTTGGAGAGGATTTTCTAAGTTATATTCCAATAATAAATATGTAGAGCAGCTTAATGGAATTATTTCGTCATGTTATATAAGTGGATTAAAACAGGAAGACGCAAAGCAGTTCCAACAGTTTGATTTGCAATGTATAAAGGAAATGTTTTTTGATAAATGGAATAATTTGACATTTGAACAATGTAAAATATTAAGACAATTAGAAAAACATTGTGAATGGTTGGAAATAGATAATAAGGACTTATTTGATAGATATACTGAAAACAAGGATTTTATGATATACAAAACACTGGTTAAAGAGCATATAAAAGGTAAAACATGGGAAGTGGAGGACGCGGAGAGAAAAGAACAAATAAAAGAAATGATTAAAAACTATAAGTTAGAAGATTATACCCATTTATTTAAATTATGTAGATTTTGTGAAAACAATAAAAATAAAGAAGATTGGTCATTAAAATCAGGGATAGATATTATTTTTGTAAACTTAGAGTCTGAACCAAATGTATATTTAGATGTTGTAAACAGTTATCTTCGATGTCAAGCTCCTTATGGATATAATGCTGATAGAATTATAAACAAACTATTAATGTATTTTGGAATTGAGCAGACCAAAAAAATTATAGCAGAAAAGGACTTTCCATATAAGCATAATTGGGAAAGTGCTATTTGGGAAAATGTTCCGAGAGAAATGCTTAATAAAGAATTGACAAAAGAGTTTTTAAATTTTATGGAGCAAGAGGTTTCTTTAGAGAGGCCTGATTTCCCTTCTATATTATGTTTGGAGAAATATAGGAATTATGATACAAAAATTGTAAAAAGAGTATCAGAAATTATTTTAGATTCTCCACCTAAAAATAGTTTTTATGTAGCGAAATTCTTTAATTATGCTGATCAGGAAACAATTCAAATAATATTGGATTTGTTCCTGGATGAATGGGAGTTATTGGAAAATCTATATCTTCTTGCTTTAGGAGAGTATTTTGATTATGACGGAACGCTTTTAATAGAACTTATCAAAAGAAACTCCTCCTTTTGGAGAGAAATTACACAGAAACTTCATGGTAATATGCACAAAACATTGCATGAAGATAAAGTATTTGAAAATATTTGGGGGATGGATAATTATAAGGAATTAATTCAAATTGCATATGAGAATATACCGGGCGATTGCTTTGGGTTTAAGGTAGAACGTGAGGGGACGGCGATTTTCGCTAATAGCCAAGAAACTTCAGAATTTATAACGAAGCGTAAAAAGGAATGGATAAAAGATTATATTGGGAAAAATATTGAAAATAGCAATAATCTACGAATGATTTTTGACGTTATTGCAATATTTTTCGTATCAGATAAATTAGAGTTTTTGGAAGAATTGATGAACTATACAAAAGATATAGAGGTATTCAAGTCTATACCTTTATTTGCAAGTTCTTCGTCTTGGAGTGGTAGTGAAATGCCTCTTATTGAAAATAAGATTGATTTTTTAAGCGATTTAATAACATATCTTAAAGGGGCGGATTTTATTGAACATAGGGCATATCTTAAAGAAAGAAAAAATTCATATGAGAGCTATAAACAAGATATTCTGATAAATGAATATTTAGAAAACGGTGATATAGCATAAAGTTATTTTATGCAAAAATATTAAATTTTGAGGAGCAAATGCTATAATTGATTTTTGTCAACAATTTAGCAACAGAAAATCAGCAAGCCATAATAAATGATGTAATTGACGTAAAAAAGGGCGTGTATTTGCACAAAACTTAAACAAATAGAGTTAAACGGTAGCAAAGAATACGCCGAGTGAGAGTAAAACGCCCCGAAAGCTGCGTATTTGCAATGCTTTCGGGGGTTCTTTTTACCTTTTGAGTTCAAGATAATAATAAAATAAACAATAGTTTTATTTATTTTATTGATTTCCTTATCTTTACTATTTCTGTTATTTGCAATATCAATAACCCTATATGCACTAAAATGGCAACTAAAGATATCGAATAACAAATGTATGAAAATGTATTGTTATGTATTAGCCCTAAAAACACATACATTTCACCAATATCTGCTATATCAGGCAACAGTAAATAGAATAATAAATATGTTACGCAAAACATAATAAATATGTTTCTTGATTTTTTTGATTTTTGCATATATTTTGCAGAAAAAATATTTACCAAAAAGAAAATTACTGCGTGGATAAATGGAATAAGTAAAAGTGTCATGATAAATCTTATCCACCCCATATTAAAAATCCACGAAACCGCTGCGACAGCTATGCATAACAATGTTACAAGGACAGCTTTATGCTCTCCTTGTCTGTACGATTTTATTATTGTTATTATAGTTCCGATAACTATGACTAAAACAGCAATAACTATAATTGCTATTAATAAGTACAACAACAAAGATCTATTCACATTAGATAACATTTGAGCACCCTCTTATTCTATTAGTTCGCAACATCCGATGAAACTTTAACGCTTATACCGCCTTTTGAATTGAGCACAATATTGGAACGCTGTAATTTGATTAATCTTTATTCATCCTTCATATCTCGCAGTATTTTGAACAACATTGCTTTTGTCGTTATTATAGCACAAACGGAGATAAAAGTCTATATTTTCTGGATTTTATATACAAACAAATTGCAAAAGACGGAAAAAATACTTGATAAAATTTATATTACAATTATGAAAACATTTCAAGAACGCAATCCGAATTTATATGTATTCTCGGCTCATCTTCATATGGACGAAGCTACACCGCATCTACATATAGATTTTGTTCCGTTCACAACAGGAAGTAAACGAGGTCTTGAAACAAGGGTTTCGCTCAAAAAGGCTCTTGAAGCGCAGGGCTTTATCGGTAACGGCAGAAGCGATACGGAGTGTAACAGATGGGTTTATTCCGAAAAGGAAAAGCTATCTGAAATTATGCTTGAATACGGCATTGAGTGGGATAAAAAAGGAACACACGAAAAGCATAAATCAGTCAGTGAGTTTAAGCGTGATAAACTGATTGAGGAAGTCAAAGCCTTAACAGAGCAAAAATCGGAATTAGAGCATAAAATGTCTGTTTACAAAAATGCAGAAGAATACGCATTGACAACAGCTCAAAAGTTGAATGATAACAAGGACTTTGAAATTACAGAGCCGCCACCGTTTATGTCGGCAAAAACATATAAGACAAAGTATGCAGAGCCGATTTTGAAAAAATTGAAATCAATTATTCAAAACCTTGTCCGAAGATGTTATCGAGCAGAACAATTAGAACAACAATCCGCAGATAAAATCTCAATACTAACAAATGAAAACCAAAAGCTGAAATCAAAAGTTTGGGATTTGAATTTAGAGAATAGCCAATTAAAGGTGCAAGTCAGAGATTTTGACAGAATAAAAGAATTTTTCGGAATTGATAAAATAAAGGAAATATTAAGAACCATAAATAAAACCAAACACAAGAAACGGTCTGATATATCAAGATAAACAGACTATTCCATAATTACTCATACAGGAATGTGCCACATTCCTGTGTGGGTAGTTAGGAAAATATATTGAATTTTAGGAGGACACGATTATGAAAGAGAGATTTGTTGAAAACGGAATTGAGTATGTTAAAGTTGGAGATTATTATATCCCGAATTTAACTGTTCCACAGAAGCGATACAATATCGGGAAATATGGCAACTTACATAAGAAATTCATTAAGGAACATCATAATGCTTTTTATTCTTTACTGCTTGCAAACGGAACACTGCTTGAATATCTTAAAAAAATTGATACAAAAGCTAAAAACGAGGTTGATAGGCTGATTGCCGAACTTGCAGACAAGCAGGGTGTTACAGAGCAGTTAAAAGCCACTAACCAAATGAAATGGGTTGGTCTGATGAATAATATAAAAGCACAGACAGAGGAAATCGTATATTCAACGATTGTGTATAAGAGAAAAACATTATAAACTTAATATAAAATGGGCATTTAGGACACTGAAAACCGCATAAATACTATATGTTCAAATGTAGAATTGAACAAGATAATATAGCTATGCGGATATTATTCAAAATCAAGTCCTAAATGCCCATTTTTTGTGTATACGGATTGAATTTTGTCTGTATTTGTGGTATGATTATATTATAGGCAAATCGGAATATAGGAGGGTTATTATGCTTAATACGATACCTAACGAAGAAGAAATGACAGCTTTAGTTGGAAAATCTCTATATGATGTATGGAACAAGTTATGTACTTTAATTGATGAAGAATATGATATGGATTGTTTGTGGAATAAAGGCGGTAAAGCATGGAAATATAAATATAAATATCATCGTGGCGGTAAAACGCTATGTGCATTATATGTAAGAGAAAACTGTGTGGGTTTTATGATTATCTTAGGGAAAGACGAACGGTTAAAATTTGAAACAGATAGAGAAAATTACTCAAAGGAGGTTCAAGAAATATATGACGAAGCTCAAACTTACCACGATGGGAAATGGATAATGTTTGAGCCAGTAGATACTTCTTTGTTTAATGATTTTATTAGATTGTTGAGAATTAAAAGAAAGCCAAATAGAAAATAAAATTGCTATTAAATAATACAACTTCCAAGTTTTATGGAGGGATAAGAAATGATAATCAAGAATAAATATCCTGTTTGTGAGCATGACACAAGTCGAAAACCCATTATAAATGCCGCTGATTTTTTGGCAAAAACACTTCCCGAAAAATGCGTCATTACATTTTTGGGGAAAGAACTTAATCAGTTTGTAGAAGATAAAAAGCTTTCCGTAATCGGGTATCTCCATTCTGAAGTTTTAGACATTCCTATCTATGAGTATTATACACCGTCAGAAAGAATTTGCATTACAATGGCATTTTGCGGTGCGCCCGGTGCGGCGGTAACGCTTGAAGAACTGCATGCTATGGGATGTAAAAAATTTATAATATGCGGTGGTGCAGGTTCGATAAAAAAAGATTCTAAAGTAGGAGAAATTATCGTTCCTGTTGCGGCTGTAAGAGATGAAGGTACATCGTACCACTATTTAGAACCGTCACATGAAGTGGAATGTCATAAAGAAACAGTTGAGACTGTTGTTTCGTGTTTAAAACAAATGGGTATTCCATTTACAACAGGAAAAACATGGACATCAGACGCTATTTACAGAGAAACACCTGATATGGTCGAGTTGAGAAGAAGCGAAGGCTGCATAACGGTTGAAATGGAAGCGGCAGCATTTTTTGCTGTGTCTAAATATTATGATATTCCTTTAGCGCAGCTGCTTTATGCAGGCGATGATGTAAGCGGAGAGGTATGGGATTCTCGAAATTGGAATATGCAAGAGAGTGTGCGTTCAAATATGATTTTAACCGCTATTAAACTAATAGAAGAATTATAAGGTAAATAATTTATACTAAAATTTTTCAAGCAGATAAGAAACAAGGTGTTTACGGTATGAAAATACAAAAAATTAACGTTTCAAAATTGATAAAGCCATAAAACTGATATGGGAAACATTTTTGAAATTTGAAGCTCCCGATTATTCACCTGATGGAGTTAAATCGTTTCAGGAGTTTATTTATAACAAAGACATTCTGTCAGAAATAGAATTTTTTGGTGCGCATGAAAATGGTGAGCTGAAAGGAGTTATTGCCACGAGAAATGACAGAAAGCATATCTGTTGCTTTTTTGTAAAGGAACAATTTCAAGGACTGGGGATTGGTCGGAAACTATGGGAATATGTTAAAAACAGCAGTCCTCACAATATAATTACGGTCAATTCCTCTCCATACGCTGTACCTATCTATCATAAGTTGGGGTTTATTGATACGGATATGGAACAATTAAAAAACGGTATAAGATACACACCTATGCAATATGAAAAATAAATATAGAAAGCAGGTGAAAACGTGAAAATGATGTTACGCATACACCCAAAGAACCGTTTATCCTCTGTGCAAAAATAAATTTATTGTGCAGAGGAGGATATAAATGAATAGGTTAAATAAGCCAATCGTAACAAAAGAAACAATTAAAAATATGGAAGATATGTCGTGGTTTATCCACGCACAAATATTTGATGATTTGCTTATCATAGCTCAAAAAGAAACAAACTGTTTTGTATTAAAGACTACTGATGGATTGATTGTGATAGACGCTATATGGCCGTCAAAGCAGGCATTTGACGCCATAATAAACGCAATCAAAGATATTGGCTGGAATGCTGATACAATAAAAAAATTAGTTTTAACACATGGGCATACCGACCATACAGGCTGCGGAAAGTGGTTTGTTGAGGAATATGGTGTTAATACCTATTTATCCGAAACAGACGATATTTTTTGGTTAGAACACCACACAAAGCCTGACCGTCCTGAAACTTGGAAAGATTATGATATAACAAATTATATTAAAGATGGCGATACCATAACATTAGGCGATAAAACAATATATGCTTACGGTACACCGGGACATACTCCGGGCGGATTGAGCTATATATTTCCTGTTACGGAAAACGGCAAAGCATATATGGCGGGACTTTGGGGCGGAACAACACCGCCGAGAACAAAGCACGGTGTAATACAATATCTTAAATCATTGGATTATTTTCTTGAAAAAGCTGATGAAAAACAAGTCAATGTGGCATTAAGCAATCATACTGCTGTTGATAATGGATTGGAAAGAATTGTATATTCAAAAGCAAGAATGAGCTATATGCCGAATATGTATGTTATCGGGCAAGACGGATTTGGGAAATATTGCCAAGTATTTAGAACTATGAGTTATGATGGTTTAGAGGAATAATACAAAATTTTATAAGGAAGATATGCAGTTGCATATCTTCTTTTATATAGCTTGTTAATACATTGATTTTTGTCAAATTTTATGATATTATAATGAATATAGAGGATTTGCAAAATAAATAATAAAGGATTAGAGTTAATGGATTTTTCAAAATATTCAGATATGGAATTAATACAAATTTATGGCGAATTGCTGAACAAAATGCGTGAAGATAAGCTGATTCGTTCCAAAAACGTTACTGGTGATTTGGGCGAATACATTGTTGTCGATTATTATACTAAAACAAAAGGTTTGCCCAAATTGCAATTTGCCCCACCATCAACTAAGAATATAGATGCTATTAGTGTTAATGGCGAAAGGTATTCAATCAAATGCATTACTACAAATACAACGGGAGCCTTTTACGGTATAGAAAAAGATGCAGATATCAGTTCCTTTAAACCGCTATTTGAATATGTAGTAATAATTAAACTTGACAAAAAGTATCAACCTGAACTTATTTTAGAACTCGATTGGGAAGCTTTTTTTAAACATAAACACTGGCACTCAAGAATTGGTGCGTATAATTTGCAGGTTACAAATGCTTTGATTGAAGCTGGGAAAGTAATTTATAAAAAGGATTAAAATATTAGGTTATACGAGGTGTAATTAATGAAATTGCGGAATTTCCTTTATCTAAACACAAAAATAGTGGAAGACTATATTTCTGCTATTGATGGATATACATATTATGAAGAAGCACAGGCGATTACTAACAGCAGTGAAAATACAGCTAAAGGTAGTCTTGGTGTGAAAATTGTATCTAGAGAAGGTTCACACAGCGGAAAAACTTCTAAAGAAATAAAGCGTTCAGTAAAAATTAGCGATGCCGCAAAGTTTGATAAAATATATAAATATTTGCAATCGGAAAGTGAAGATGAATCGTTAAAATATTACGAGTTTCTAACAGAAGAAATTTATGAAGAATTGGATAGAGACGATTTTATTGAAGTTCTTACAACATCACGATTTTCAAAAACAAAGGAACTCACGGATAGTGTGAAAAAAGTTGCCGACTTAGCTGCTGTAATTCAAGGAATTACTGACCAAAAAATTCTTGATGAAGAAGCTACTGAAGCAATAAACGGCTTTTCCTCTCTTGGAAAGTTAAGCTCAAAAAAAGAAATTTCATGTGTGTTTGAATTCAATGATGGAAAGTACCCTCTAATTGCCTATTTAGATGAAAGTTATTTTAGATGTGAACAAGATAACTTTGTAGGCCAAGCATATGTTTTGTGTAAAATTCTACGGAAAATTCCTAAAGGCAGTAGTGTCAAACTTGATGAGCTTTTTGATGACATAAAAAGTATGCCGCTTAACCGAAAACAACGCAGGAAAATGCCTAAAAATATGGATAATCCTGATATTATGCGAGATGTTATAAAGGGGCCAGCCATGGTGATAATCCCTATCGCAGTATATCAATAATTTGTGGCAACAATATGGCAACGAAAAATTAGATAGTGAAAAATAAATGAATAATACAAGAAATGTAAATACTCCGTGATAAATCACTCATACAAAATTGTTTAAGGTTGATTTATCAGAAGTCGAGTGGGAATGATGTCATAAAACCTTGAAAGTCGCATAAACACTGACTTTTTAAGGGTTGAAAACAGCTTGTGATACTAAAATGATACTATTTGTATTATGAGCCGATAATACTGACTATATAGAAATACCACTGAAAACTTTACCGTTTTCAGTGGTATTTTTTCGTTTTTTTATAAATGCACAGGCGGAGGAAATCGTATATTCAACGATTGTATATAAAAGAGAAGGCATTATAAATCTTAATATAAAAATGGGCGTTTAGGACAATGAAAATCGCATAAAAGCTATATGTTCAAATTCATAATTGAACAAGGTAATATAGCTTATGCGGATATTCTTCAAAATCAAGTCCTAAATGCTCATTTTTTATTTCATAATAATGAATTTTGCCTGTATTTGTGGTATGATTATATAGTAGACAATTCGGAATTTATTGGGGGTAAATATGATACTTGAAACGGAACGATTGTATATGAGAGAGATGAATCAAGCAGATTTTAATTCTTTGTGCAAAATCTTACAAGATGAATATACAATGTATGCATATGAGGGAGCATTCAGCGATAATGAAGTACAAGAGTGGCTTGATAAACAGATTTTCCGTTATCAAAAATGGAATTTTGGTTTATGGGCAGTAATTTTAAAAGAAACCGATGAAATGATAGGTCAGTGCGGACTTACAATGCAACCATGGAAAGAAATAGAAGTGCTTGAAATAGGTTATCTTTTCAACAGGTTATATTGGCATAAAGGTTATGCAATAGAAGCAGCAAAGGCTTGTAAAAAATATGCTTTTGAAATATTAAAGGCAGATGAAGTATGCTCTATCATTAGAGATACGAATATTGCCTCTCAAAATTTAGCTATTAGAAATGGTATGACAATAACAGATATTTGGACAAAGCATTATCGGGGTATAGATATGCCACATTATCGTTATGTCATACAGCATTAACAAATTCCAAATTGAGTGAGAGGTGTTCACGTTATGGGAAGTGATATTTTAAGATTAGATGAGAAATCGGCAGATGATGTTTGGCGTTTAAGAATAGAGCTGTTTGAGGAATTAGGTGAAGTCAGTAAATACGAGGATATTTACGAATTGAAATCAGCAACCAAGCAATACTATTTGTCGCATATAAATAAAGATTTAATTTGCTGGGGGATATTCCAAAAAGAAAAACTTGTTGCCATAGGTTCTTTATGTCTATTTACTCGTATTCCGTATAAAGAAAATTTAAGTGGATTAGAGGGCTATATATTAAACATATATACTTCTCCGCAATTTAGAAAGTGTGGTTTTGCAAATCAAATTTTAGATAATATTATTAAGTATAGTCAAAAAAATAACATAAAAAGGTTATGGCTCAATAGTAGTGAGTAATGGAAGAAATTATATACAGAACGAGGATTTATCAAAAAAGAAAATGAAATGGAGCTGTATTTATGATATACAAACCTTGTATTTTGATAGAATATATGGTATTATAGATAATGTCAAAAGATTATATTATGTATTGATTTTATGTGATACTATTTTGATACTAAGAAACTGAATAGAGTAAAATAATATGGATATTAGGTATAAAATATACGCTAAAATCTATGAAACGCTAAACAAATATTTTAGTATTAAGAAAACTTTGCCGAGCGGGAATGATGAAGGATGTTATTATGCAGTATGCAATAGAATTATATTATGACAAAGAAACAGAAAAGAAACTTTTTAATTTAACCAAAAGAATTGCTGATGAAAAAATCAGCACAAAGTTTTTGGAATGGAAAACAAGACCACATCTTACATTAGCTTGTTTTAATGATGTAGATGAATCTCAGTGTATAGAACAGTTAAAGGTCTTTGCGCAAAACCATAAAACTATGCCTGCCTATATTGGCTCTGTTGGAATGTTTAATGATACGAAGACAATTTTTGTATCGCCCGTAATGAATAACAGTATGTATCAATTCCAGCGAGAGTTACATGAGTGCTTAGGAGATTTTGATATAAATGGTTGGGAGTGGTATTGTCCGAATCGATGGGTGCCGCATTGTACGATAGCACTTACTAGCGAGGATGACAATGAGGCTTTTTTTAAGGCAAGTGATTTATTATTGCGCGAATTTAAAAAGATGAGTGGCGAATTTACTGCAATAGGATTGGTTAAAATAACTTTTCCGGTAGAGGAGATTTTTACGATAGATTTGAATTGAGAAATCCAGTATGAATAGGAAACTGATTTTTTTTAATTATATAATGACATGGTGCTAGCATCATGTGGTAATGGTAATTATGGGTGTTATAAGATGAAAGTCCTAAACACCCATTTTTGTATTATTAATAATTGAATTTTGACGATAGTTGTGGTATGATTATATAATAGACAAATCGGAATTGATGAGGTGTGCAATGGGTAAAAAACTATCAAAAATGAGTTTAGAAGAACTGTGGCAGTTATTTCCTATATTTTTAACAGAACATCAAGACAGTTGGAAAAATTGGTATGATAATGAAAAAGCTGCTTTGGAGAAAGCCATTCCCCAATCTTTCAGAATAAACCATATAGGTAGTACAGCAGTAAGCTCTATATTGGCAAAACCAATTGTTGATATTCTTATGGAAGTTCCAAAAGAATGCGATTTGACGGTTACAAAAGATTTACTAATAAAAAATGGCTACACCTGTATGAGTCAAAGTGCAGATAGACTTTCTTTTAATAAAGGATATACAAAAAATGGATTTTCTGAGAAAGTATTTCATTTACATTTAAGATACATTGGAGACAATGATGAATTGTACTTCCGAGATTACATTATTGAACATCCGAATGTTGCTTGTGAATACCAAAAAATGAAGTTATCGCTGTGGAAAAAATTTGAACATAACAGAGATGACTATACAAATGCAAAAACTGAATTTGTCCAAAAATACACAAATGAAGCAAAATTAAAATACGGAAACAGATACTAACAAATTCCAATTTATATTTATATATAGGAGAGAAGCATGAGAATTGAAACAAAACGGCTAATAATCCGTAGTTTGACATTAGCTGACGAACAGGCGTTTATTGAAATGGCATCTGACGGAAGCCTGACTGAAATCTATGGTGATTGCAGTGAATGTCATAAATGGATGAAAAAATGGATTCAAGAAAGTATACAGTTAGAGACAGAGAACAATCCGAATCATGCGTATCTGGCGTTTGTTATTGACGAGAAAAGCAGTGGTCATGCTATAGGAAGTGTCGGCACTTCGTACTATGAAGATATGCAGAAAGTCGGCATCAGCTATTTTCTCGGCACTAATTCCAGAAGTCATGGGTATATGGCAGAAGCTGTTCAAGCGTTTGCAAAGTATTTTTTTCAACAATACGATGCTGATGTTCTTATAGCAACGCCGGCAGTCAGTAACAAAGCGTCATGTAAGACACTCGAAAAAGCGGGATTTGTGCTTGTTGATACGAAAATATATCAAGATATGTTTGATGATAAAGCTGAATTGCGTAACTTTTATGAATTAACAAGAGGTATATAATATGCTATAAATAATAGATATTTTCTTTGAAAATAGCATTGATATGTTATGACGAGCATATGCTCACGAATATTGAAGGCGCAAATGAATTTTATAAATTCACTGCTGAAAAGAGAGGATGTTTGAACTCAAACAGTAAAAGCTCAAATTAAAGCACGGGGGACATTAACCTCTGTGCTTTACTATATACTTGCAGAAGAAAACACAAAAATTATTAAGAAATCCTGAAAATTAATAAATATAAATCGCAGAAAACCGATATTTTTTCAGTCTGCTTATTGAAATATGTAGAAATATATGTTATACTAACTGAGGACAAGCCAAATAACTCAGGAAAGAGGTATAATTTATGGGCGGATTTTTCGGCACGGCATCTAAAGACGATTGTGTATTTGACTTATTTTTTGGAATCGACTATCACTCGCATCTTGGTACACGCCGCGCAGGAATGGCAGTTTACAGCGAAGAAAACGGGTTTGATAAAGCGATTCATAACATTGAGAATGCGCCGTTTAGAACGAAATTTACAAAAGAATCAAACACAATGCATGGTCAGCTTGGAATCGGTTGTATTTCAGACTTTGAGGCTCAGCCCATTCTTGTACGCTCTCACCATGGCACATTTGCAATAACCACAGTCGGAAAAATCAATAATTTAAACGAAATTGTTGATAAAATCATCGACAAAAATGCTCACTTTTTTGAAATGCAAAACGGCGAAATAAACCAAACAGAATTAGTCGCTGCAATCATTAATCAAAAAGAGAATTTTATTGAGGGTATTAAGTATGCTCAGGAAATAATCGACGGCTCTATGAGTATGCTTATTTTAACTCCAAAGGGTATTTATGCAGCAAGAGATAAATTCGGCAGAACGCCGATTGTTATAGGCAAAAAAGACGATGGTTACTGTGCAAGTTTTGAGAGCTTTGCCTATCTGAATCTGGGTTATGCTGATTACCGCGAACTCGGTCCGGGTGAAATTGTTGTTATGACGCCTGATGATGTCAAAACTCTTGCAGCTCCAGGAAATGATATGAAAATCTGCACATTCCTATGGGTTTACTATGGTTATCCCTCTTCTTCATACGAGGGAATAAGCGTCGAGAAAATGCGTTATAACTGTGGTAAGTATTTGGCAAAACGTGATAACGAGAGCGTTAAACCTGACATAGTTGCAGGTATCCCGGATTCGGGAATTGCTCACGCTATAGGCTATGCAAACGAATCGGGTGTTCCGTTTTCAAGACCGTTTGTCAAGTATACGCCCACATGGCCGCGTTCGTTTATGCCGACGCATCAGAGCAAACGCGACTTGATTGCCAAAATGAAGCTCATACCGATACACGATCTCATAGACGGAAAAAGTCTTTTATTTATTGATGATTCGATAGTACGCGGAACACAACTACGTGAGACAACCGAATTCTTATACGACAGCGGAGCTAAAGAAGTACATATAAGAACAGGATGTCCTCCTCTTCTGTACGGCTGTAAGTATCTTAACTTCTCGCGTTCTACATCCGAAATGGAACTTATAACACGGCGTGTTATAAACGAACTTGAAGGCGGCGAGCCGAGTGACGAAACTCTCCGCGAGTACGCAGATCCTGACAGTGATAAATACAAAGCAATGGTTGAAAAGATTAAAGAGAAACTACACTTTACTACTCTCAGATATCATCGTCTTGACGACTTGCTTGATTCGGTAGGTATTGACCCGTCAAAACTTTGTACTTACTGCTGGAACGGCAAAGAATAATTATTAACTGAATAACAAACGCCGCTATTGCAAAATTGCAATAGCGGCGTTATTAACTTAATAAATAATATTAATCCGTAATTTCACTATGGAATTCCTGAAGTGACTTCACACCCGAACTGTTAGTCTGCATTGCCTTTATACCTGCAACACTCGCCTTAGCTTCCGCCATCGTTGTCATATAAGGGATGCGTCCTTTGATTACTCCCTTTCTTATATAACTATCGTCAGCCGCCCCTTTTTTATCGTTCGGTGTATTTATAACAATGCTGACCTCACCGTTTGTTATCACATCGAGTACATTTGGTCTGCCCTCGCCGAGCTTTGCAATCTTCTCAGACGAGATACCATTTTCATTCAGATATTTGCTGCTGCCCTCTGTGGCAATAATCTCAAATCCACAGTCGTAAAAACCTTTGGCAACTTCAACTAGTTCATCCTTATCACGGTCTTTTACGCTTATCAGCACCTTGCCCGATACAGGCAGTTTTGTCTGAGTTGCCTCCTGCGCCTTTGCAAACGCTTCGCCGAATCCCGATGCCATTCCAAGCACCTCACCTGTCGAACGCATTTCAGGTCCGAGCAGCGGATCAACCTCCTGGAACATGTTGAACGGGAACACAGCTTCTTTAACTCCGTAATGCGGTATATTCTTTTCTTTAAGCGCCGGTACAGGAGAATCTTTGCCTGTAAGCGGAGCTGTAATAATTTCAGTCGCAAGCTGAACCATTCTGATATTACACACCTTTGAAACAAGCGGTACAGTTCTTGACGCTCTAGGATTTGCTTCAAGAACATAAACTTTGTCGTCCTCGATAGCATACTGCATATTCATAAGTCCGCGAACGTTCATCTCTTTTGCAATCTTTCTTGTATATTCCTTTATTGTTTCAACATGTTTTTCAGGTATATGAAGCGATGGCAAAATACATGCTGAGTCACCCGAATGTATACCAGCAAGTTCGATATGCTCCATAACAGCCGGAACAAACACATTCTCACCGTCACTGATTGCATCCGCCTCACACTCCATTGCATGGCTCAGGAATCTATCAATCAAAATCGGTCTGTCAGGAGTTACGCCTACTGCTGCATCCATATATACGCGCAGACTGTCTGCATCATGCACCACTTCCATACCTCTTCCGCCGAGAACGTATGACGGACGAACCATAACCGGATATCCAATTTCCTCGGCAATCTTGAGCGCTTCATCAACATTAACCGCCATACCTGATTCAGGCATTGGGATTCTGAGCTTGTCCATCATCTCACGGAACAAGTCTCTGTCCTCCGCCAAATCTATTGTCTCCGGTGTAGTACCCAAGATATTTACACCGTTCTTTTTGAGTTCAGCCGCAAGGTTAAGCGGTGTTTGACCGCCAAACTGGGCTATAACTCCAACCGGCTTTTCTTTGTCATGTATACTCAAAACATCCTCTAATGTGAGCGGCTCAAAGTAGAGCTTGTCCGAAGTATCATAATCGGTTGATACTGTTTCGGGATTACAGTTAACTATAATGGTTTCAAATCCGAGCTTCTTTAAGGCTATAGCCGCATGAACACAGCAATAGTCAAACTCGATACCCTGTCCTATTCTATTCGGACCTCCGCCAAGAATCATAATCTTTGGCTTGTCGGGGTTAACAGGATTTTTATCCTGCATATTATATGAAGAATAATAGTATGCAGCATCTTCAGTACCGCTTACATGAACGCCCTCCCATGCCTCAACTATACCTGCACTGACTCTTGCGTTTCTTATATCAGCCTCAACCACTTCAAGAATATTGCTCAGGTAACGGTCAGAAAATCCGTTCTTCTTTGCGCTTTCAAGCACATCTGTCGGCGGAACGCTGCCCTTATATGACTTTAGCTCTTCCTCTTCTTCTACCAGTTCCTTCATTTGTTCAATGAAATAATGTTTAATCTTAGTCAGATTATGAAGTTCATCAACTGTTGCGCCTTTGCGCAGCGCCTCATACATAATAAACTGACGTTCACTGCTCGGTGTATGGAGCATTTTGATCAGTTCTTCTTTTGACTTTTCAGCAAAATCCTTTGCCCCGCCGAGACCGTATCTGCCCGTCTCAAGACTTCTGATAGCCTTTTGTAATGCTTCTTTATATGTCTTGCCTATACTCATAACCTCGCCGACAGCACGCATCTGTGTACCAAGCTTGTCCTCTGCACCCTTGAACTTTTCAAATGCCCAGCGTGCAAACTTGATTACGATATATTCACCGTCAGGATAATACTTATCGAGAGTTCCGTACTTTCCGCAGGGGATATCACTGAGATCAAGTCCTGACGCGAGCATAGCCGAAACAAGAGCGATAGGGAAGCCTGTAGCCTTTGATGCAAGAGCTGACGAACGTGATGTTCTGGGATTGATTTCGATAACAATTATTCTGCCGTCCTCAGGGTTTCTTGCAAACTGCACATTTGTACCGCCGATAACTTCAATCGCTTCAACAATCTTATACGCCTGTCTCTGTAATTCTGCCTGAACATCCTCCGATATAGTCAGCATAGGCGCCGAACAGAACGAATCTCCTGTATGAACTCCGAGAGGATCAATATTCTCGATAAAGCATACGGTTATCATGTTGCCCTTTGAATCTCTGACAACCTCAAGTTCAAGCTCTTCCCAGCCGAGAACAGACTCCTCGACAAGAACCTGTCCGACAAGGCTCGCCTGCAAACCTCTTTCACAAACAGTCTTTAGTTCCTCAGTATTATATACCAGACCGCCGCCTGCGCCGCCCATCGTATAAGCCGGGCGCAATACAACAGGATAACCAAGCTTATCAGCAATAGCAAGCGCTTCATCTACAGAATACGCAACTTCACTTCTTGCCATCTCAATGCCAAGGCTGTCCATCGTCTGCTTGAATGCGATTCTGTCCTCACCTCTGTCGATTGCGTCAACCTGTACGCCTATTACTTCAACACCATACTTATCAAGAACGCCTGCCTTTGCAAGCTCAGAGCACAGGTTAAGCCCTGACTGACCGCCGAGATTCGGAAGCAATGCGTCAGGACGTTCCTTTTCAATAATCTGCGTAAGTCTTTCGACGTTAAGCGGTTCTATGTACGTCACATCTGCGGTTTCTGGGTCGGTCATAATGGTAGCCGGATTTGAGTTAACAAGCACGATTTCATAGCCCAGCTTACGCAAAGCCTTACACGCCTGTGTGCCCGAATAATCAAACTCACATGCCTGACCTATAATAATAGGTCCTGAACCGATAATCAGAACCTTATGAATATCTTCTCTCTTTTTCATGTTATCGTTTCTCCTAACTATATACTTAAAATATATTATCTTATATATCGCAGAATTTGTCAAGTATTTGTTTGCAATCTTTATCCCAAAGCGATAACATTCTTTAGGTAATCCAGAGTTTTAAAGTCGTGTTCAAGCTGGATACGCATAAATTCTTCACCAATATCCGCAAGGTACTTCATCGCTGTATCGCTTAAACTAAACGCCATAATTTTTTTGCTGTCGGATGTAATGATATACTTTATCGCATTGAATATCCCCTGATTGACTTCTGACAAAGCGTTTCCGTTTTCGCTGCATTTTTCGCAGTAGAACACTCCTCCGCTGCGGCTGAAGTATCTCACCGCTCCGTCTCCGCATTCGGCACATCCGTCACAATCAGGTGCAAATCCTGCGGCAGCAAGCGCTCTGAACTGAAATACAGCTCTTATTTTCACTGCCTTCTCGGCAGTGCAGTCGTCACGGTCAAGCAGGTACAGCATGTTCAAGATAAGCGCAAGCAGTTCGTTTTCTTCGCTGCCCTCACGGCAGATTTGATTGACCACATCGCAAAAGTATGAAGCATACGCCATTTTCTCAAGTGAATTGCGTATATTCGGAAAGGTACTGACTGCCTCGCCCTCATTCAGTTTGAACAGTGACCCATCGCGCCCTTTAAATAGCGTAAAGTCCGAATACGCAAAGAGCTGCGTTGCCGTGAGAAGTCCGGATCTGTTGGTTCTGGCACGGCTTGCAAGTATTGAAACCTTGCCGCTGTCCTTGCCGAGTACAGTCAGTATACGACTATTTTCACCATACTTGACCTCGCGCGTGACAAGTCCGGAAACATCAATATTCGGCATATGCACACTCCTTTGATTATTTTAAAATTGCTTACGGCTACTTATCAAATCCCATTTCATTTATAAAGTTTTCAAGATTGCGCCAGTTTTCCTTTACTTTAACCCAAAGTTCAAGATATACCTTTTCACCTAAAAATCTCTCTATATCCTGTCTTGCCTGACGTCCGATATCTTTTAATTTCTCGCCGCCCTTACCGATAATAATTCCCTTGTGGCTTGTCCTCTCACAGTAAATCGCCGCAAGTATCTCATATGTTCCGTTTGCGCGCTGTGACATTCTCTCGATTTCAACAGCTATTCCGTGCGGAACTTCTTTATTTAGCAGTCTCAGCGCCTTCTCGCGTATAAACTCCGCCACAATCTGACGTTCGGGCTGATCTGTTATTACGTCGTCAGGAAAGAACTTAGGACCGTCTTTAATATATTCCTTAACCGTATCCATCAGCTTTTCGACATTATTGCCCTTCTGCGCTGAAATAGGAACTATATCACTAAAATCGTATATATCCTTTAGCTTGTCCAAAACCGGAAGTAAATTAAGCCTGGGTACTGTATCAATTTTATTCACGGCAAGAACGACCGGAACTCCCGATTTTTTCAGGCCTGCCAAAGCCTCTTTTTCAAGTTCGAGTTCGCGATCAGATATATTGCAGTCGATTACATATATCAGCACGTCAATATCCTGTGTGGCGGAATATATATACTTCGCCATTCTCTCTCCCAGCTTGTTATGCGGCTTATGGATTCCCGGTGTGTCAATCAGGACAATCTGAAAATCGTCACCTGTATGAACACCCAGAATTTTTGTTCTGGTAGTCTGTGGCTTTCGTGAAACGATAGCCACTTTTTCTCCTATTATTTTATTCAGCAATGTAGACTTACCGGCATTAGGCCGTCCTGTTATAGCAACAAATCCAGACTTCATAATATCTCCTTCTGACAGGTGATAAACACCCTAACATCCCCTGTATTAATACTTTTTATTCTTTATCCCAAACACAAAAATCAGCACGGCGACTGCATATGAACATGTATATATCAGATTCGGCATTTTTATAAACACCAAAAATGTATAAGCCAGTCTCTGCAAGTCCGAAAACGTGACAACAGCTACAATCAAGGCGCATACAGCAGACAGCAAAACAGCTCCTGCCGCAGTGTCCTTGGCAATCTTTGCAAGCTCTGTCTTTTCAGGCGAGATTAAGTCTATTGCCGCCTCTATTGAGGTATTAACCGCCTCTGCTGCCATGACAAAAAACACCGTCAGCGTCAGCACAAGAAAGTGCGTGCCGTCTATTCCGTAAACACATGAGAATATAAGTACAGTCAACGCCACAGCAATATGAACCCTAAAATTTCTCTCGCATCTCACACATATCCAAATCCCGCAAATGGCATATTTAAAGCTCTTTAAAAACTTAATCATCTTTTAAGCTCCATTTTGTCGAGGATTTCACGCTGGTATCCGAACATTTCATCTTCGTCCTCCGGCGTCATATGGTCATATCCGAGCAAATGAAGCATTGAATGAACAGTCAAAAATCCAACTTCACGCTCGAATGAATGTCCGTATTCCTCAGCTTGTTCCTGTGCCCGCTCAAGCGATATTACAATATCCCCGATACAGATTTCGCTCATCTCGCTGATTTCAGCATAGTCCTCTTCTATATCGCCCTTTTCATCATACTCGAACATAGGAAAGGACAGTACGTCTGTAGGTCTGTCGATATTTCTGTGGAGCTTGTTAAGTGTTTGTATCTCCTCATTATCCGTGAGCATAACGCTGATTTCCACATCAATGCTGAGTTCAAAGAAGTCAAGCGCAGCTTTTGCCGCTTCACTAATCAAATCTTTTAGCTTTTTGCCTACCTTTATTTTGTCCTGCTGATTTAATATTGAAACCCTCATATGACTTACCGCTCCTGATTTATCATATATTATTTATTTTTACGCTGTTTTGCCGCACGTTCACGTTCCATAGTCTTGCGTTCATACGCCTTTACAATCTTTTGTACCAACGGATGACGCACAACGTCTGTTTCTGAAAGATACATAAACTCGATACCTTCTATATTTTTCAGCACTATCTCTGCATCACGCAATCCCGACTTCTTGTCCCGCGGGAGGTCAACCTGAGTTATATCGCCGGTTACAACTATTTTTGACGCAAATCCCATACGGGTCAGAAACATCTTCATCTGTTCCTGAGTAGTGTTCTGCGCCTCATCAAGAATTATAAACGCGTCGTCCAGCGTTCTGCCCCTCATGTATGCCAAAGGAGCAACCTCAATCTGTCCGCGTTCAATGTTCTTATGGAACGATTCGTAACCGAACATCTCACCGAGTGCGTCATATAACGGTCTGAGGTACGGGTCAACCTTTTCCTGCATATCGCCCGGAAGAAAGCCGAGGCTCTCGCCTGCCTCAATCGCAGGGCGGGTAAGGATAATACGCTTGACCTCTTTGTTTTTAAAAGCCCGAACCGCCATTGCAACAGCAAGATATGTCTTTCCGGTTCCGGCAGGACCTATGCCGAACACGATTGAATTATTTTTTATCTTATCGACATACTGCTTCTGACCGAGAGTCTTTGCCTTTAGCGGCGTACCGTTTGCTGTAATGCAGATTACATCCTTGCCTAATTCTTCAAGCTGTTCTTCATTTCCGATTTCGACTTGTGACATTACATAACGAACCTCTTGTTCACCGATAGTATCACCATTTGCCGCCATAGCCAAAAGCTGATTTACAGCGCTTACTGCCTTGCCTACCTTATCGGGCTCGCCGCCTATTTTGATTTCTGAACCCCGGTTTATAATCGCAACGTCAAGTTCCTTTTCTATTATTTTAACATTCTCGTCGTAGCTTCCGAAAAGGTTTACGACAAGCTCCATTTTTTCAACTTCAATGTGTCTTTCCATCAAATTACCTCGTAGTTAATTAAAGTATTGCAAAAACGATGTTTCAAACCGTTTTATCAATATTTTTACCAAAGTTTATAAGATATATTTTTACTTAATATATGATAATCCAAAAAGAAGAATTTGTCAAATAAAAATATGGGATTTAAGCGATTTTATCGCTTAAATCCCATCATCCGTATAATCTATATCTTCCATATCTTCAATCGGCGCTTCTTTCGCTATGTTCTCGTCACAGTACCATGTAACGGTAACTCTTACTGTCTCACCTGACACAATATTATGGTCGGTATTTTTTGAAACAACCTTTGCACTGCCGGGAACTTCCGCTTCAACCTGTTTTGTCAGTTCTGTCTCCGCCTCTTCAACCGCCTCGCTCACCGTTCTGTGAATCTCAACCGTATCATATCCCACAAAGTCATAGCGTTTTGCCCCTATTTCAATATCTCTGCCCCAAATATTTGTCTTATACACATAATTCGTACTTCTCTCTTCAAAACGCGAATCATCAATGTGTTTTCTCGAAAATAAATCGACACAGTTCCCAAGCAAATCCAGACCCAAAAATGTTTTCACATTATCGCTGTATTCACGCTTTGTATATACAAGCGGATAATCTGCTGATGCTGAATATTCGGTTCTTGCCCAAATTTCGCCGTATGCGTGAACAGTTCTGAATCCGCCGTATGTACTGTCCATTATTCCGCTGACAAGCAGGTCTCCCTCTCTCACGCCGTCACCCTTTTTAATCATTGTCTGCCCCTGTTTAACCTGCATACTGCTGATAATTCCGTCTTTAGCAGCTACAACATTACACGGCTCGCCTGTTTCATGAGGTATGCTTTCACTATCGATTCTTTCAGCGACTTCTATGTATACCCGGCTGCCTCTGACATTCACACCCAGCCACGACACATCCTCGTCCATTATCATGATTTGGTTTCTTATTTGGTCAGGCACAATATCCTCGGCTTTGATACCGGTCTTTAGACCGGTCTGATTCAGCTCGTCTAAAATTTTATCTGTTGGGATTCTTTGGTTGCCTGTCACCTCTATTGACATAACATGAGTTGAGGTATAATAAATGATTGCCGTAAACAAAATAACTGCAAATATCAAAGGCCAGCGATTGCGGTATCTTCTGCACAGAAATCCAAGTCCTATACGTCTTTTTATCCTGACACTTGTAGAGGTGATTCGTGCGACATCACGGATTTTGAAAAAATCCGAAGCAGAAAGTTTTGCGATTATAACTCCGTTTTCTGACTTGACGTCCCACATTGTCATATTGCGGCGCACACATATGTTTATGAACCTTTCGGTAAACCGACCAGAAGCGGTTATAATCAAATAGCCTTTTAGAAAATTTAGTATTCGTATGAAAAGCATTTAAACCTCCCGGTAATATACAAAAACGAACGGGTCATTGTTTTAAGTTCAAGGTTCTTACCTTCAAGCCTGACGCTCAGCGCCTTACACTTAATGCGAATAACCGTATCGGTGTATTCAAGAATTCCTATGTAGTTTTCAATAGTTATCTCTCTGTCTCCAATCATAGATACAAGCGGTATACCGAGAATCGTGTCCTTTGATATATCAACCGCATCGGCTATCTTTTCTTTTAAGGTATCCTCATCACGTTCCTTTTTTCTGTCACGGCGGTTATCTCTGTCGTTGTGTCTTGCACTGTTATTCATCTTCATCATCCTTTTGACCGAAACTCTGCGTTTATCTAACTATATGCAAACATTATCCCATGTATTCAGGGGATTTCATCCGGCAAATACATAAATCTCTATATTGACTTTTGTTGTTTTGTGTGTTAACATATTGATAGTTCAAAGGAGTAATAATATGAAATACAAATATGACGTAAAGTCAATGAAAGCCGAAGAATTTATTAACGACGGTGAAATCAATGAAACGCTTAAATATGCAAGTGAAAATAAAAATAACCGCGAACTGATTAAATCAATAATTGAAAAAGCACGCGAATGTAAGGGGTTAACTCATCGTGAGGCGGCTGTTCTTCTTGACTGTGAAATTAATGACTTGAATCAAGAGATGTACAAACTCGCACGCGAGATAAAGCAAAAGATTTACGGCAACAGAATTGTTATGTTTGCACCGCTTTATCTGTCAAACTACTGTGTTAACGGATGCGTCTACTGCCCTTATCACGCAAAGAACAAAACTATCTGCCGCAAGAAGCTGACTCAGGATCAGGTCAAAGCCGAAACAATTGCTCTCCAGGATATGGGACACAAACGCCTGGCGCTTGAAGCCGGCGAGGACCCTGTAAATAACCCTCTCGAATATATCCTCGAATGTATTAACACAATTTATGGCATAAAACATAAAAACGGCGCTATCCGCCGTGTAAACGTCAATATTGCGGCAACGACCGTTGAGAATTACAAAAAGCTCAAAGATGCAGGAATAGGAACATATATATTGTTTCAGGAGACATACAACAAAGAAAATTACCTACAGCTTCATCCGACAGGACCGAAGCATGACTATGCCTATCATACTGAAGCGATGGACAGAGCAATGCAGGGCGGTATTGACGATGTCGGCTGCGGCGTTCTTTTTGGACTAAACCTCTACCGCTATGACTTTGTGGGATTGCTTATGCACGCCGAACATCTGGAAGCGGCGTTTGGCGTAGGTCCGCACACAATCAGCGTACCGCGAATCTGCCCCGCCGACGATATTGATGTCGATGATTTTTCAAACGCAGTATCCGACGATATATTTGAAAAGATTGTTGCCGTAATACGAATAGCTGTTCCGTATACCGGGATGATTATTTCAACACGTGAAAGCAAAGAAAGCCGCAGACGCGCGCTCGAGCTCGGAGTTTCACAGATAAGCGGCGCGTCAAGCACAAGCGTCGGCGGATATGTAGAGCCTGAAAGCGAAGATGAAAACACCGCGCAGTTCGACCGCAGCGACACGAGAACTCTTGACGAAGTTTTAAACTGGCTGCTTGAACTCGGATATATACCAAGCTTCTGTACTGCGTGCTACCGTCAGGGCAGAACAGGCGACCGCTTCATGCCTCTGGCAAAGTCGGGCGCAATACAAAACTGCTGCCAGCCGAACGCTCTAATCACCTTAAAGGAATATCTTGAGGACTACGCAAGCGACGACACAAAACAAAAGGGCGAAAAGGTAATCGCAGAAGAAATTAAAAAGATTCCGAACGAAAAGGTGAGAAACACAACAATTGAATATCTCGGCAAAATCGAACACGGCGAAAGAGATTTCAGATTTTAAATATTTCACATATTGTTAGTACTCATAAAACACTAATACTATTTTTAATGAAACAGCATAATTTCATAATATGCTGTTTCATTTTTTCATAATAATGCTAATATCGTACAACCTATTAAATACTATTTATTGACAAAATGCAGTAAAAACTTTATAATAGAATGAGAAATCAAAAATTAGAGCTGAGGAATTTACAATGGATATATTAGACGGTCTTTCAATGGATTTGGAGAGTGCAAATATAGAAAACTAAAATCTGTCTTTCCCGAATGTTTCAGCGAGAGAAAGCTGGATATTGACAAGTTGCTGTCCTTATGCGGTGAATATATTACAAATGACCTTGAAAAATATAAATTTGAGTGGAAAGGCAAAAGCGAATGTTTACAGCTCGCTCAAAAACGCTCAATAGGAACGCTCCGACCAAACAAGGACGAGAGCGTCAATTTTGATGAAACAAAAAATATCTATATTAAAGGCGATAATTTAGAGGTTTTAAAATTATTGCAAACTTCCTACTATCGTAAAATTAAAATGATTTACATAGACCCTCCGTAAAACACAGGCAACGATTTTGTTTATGAGGACGATTTTTCAGACCCGATAAGCAGATATAAAGAGGTTACAGAGCAGACCACAAAGAGCAATCCTGAAACAATGGGACGTTTCCATACAAATTGGCTTAATATGATGTATCCCCGTTTAAGATTGGCGGCTATATGTGCTGAAACACTGACAACGGAACGAACTATATTTGAAATTATCAAACAGAGCGGACGGATAAAGGACTTAATAAACAATCCACAGCTATTTATTGAACGCTGTACTGATATTATACAAACTACAAGGCACAAATTATCAATAGACGGTATCAAGTATATCAAATTGGACGGACAGGAATACTATGCACAGGAGGTTTTTGACAGTAAGGAATTTATTGCGACACTTGATAAAAATGCAGTTGCTGTAAATAACAGTGTCTATGATTATACGATTTATGATAGTAACATAGAAAAGGATTTTGCGATAGCCTTAGATAATGACTCTGATGTTAAAATGTTCTTCAAACTTCCACAAAAGTTCAAAATAAGAACACCAATAGGCAATTATAATCCTGACTGGGCTGTATATCTTGACAAGGATGGAACAGAAAAATTATATTTTGTTTTTGAAACAAAAGGCACGAACGACTCTATGAATTTAAGAGAAACAGAACGATTAAAAATCCGTTGCGGGCAGGAACATTTTAAAGAATTGGACAATGACATACATCTTGAAGTGGCTGCCAAATGGACAGACTTCAAAAAAGAGTTATGAAATAGCATAAATATTAAAATCTAAATTAATAATTTGATAACAAAGATAAAACAGCGTAGAATTTAAAATACTGCGCTGTTTTCATTCTGTTTAGCAACATGTCATAAAATCACTTATAATTTTATACAGTACAATATGCGGAGCATTATACTTTGAACCTATATCCGGCGCCCCAGACAGTTTCTATGTATTTGTTCTTATTCTCTGAGCCTGGCGATATCTTATCTCTTATGCGCTGCACATGAACCGTTACGGTTGCGGCATCACCAAGTGCGTCCATGCCCCATATTCTGTCAAACAAAGTGTCTTTGCTGAACACTATGTTCGGGTTTTCTATCAAAAACACAAGCAAATCATATTCCTTAACAGTGAGGATAACTTCGCTGCTTCCTATATACACACGCCTTGACCCGGTGTCAATCGTCAGTCCTTTGACTTCTATAACTTTGTTCTTAGGTTTTACTCCTGAACTCACCAACTTATTATAACGCTTAATATGTGCCTTCACCCTTGCAACCATTTCGGACGGTGAAAACGGTTTTGCGATATAGTCGTCAGCACCGAGACCAAAACCGCGGATTTTGTCAATGTCCTCGCTTCTTGCTGATACAAATATTACCGGAATTTCTTTTTCCTTCCGAATCTCACTGCATACCGAGAAACCATCTCGACCCGGTATCATAATATCTATTATAATCAAATCGTACTCATTACTGAGTGCCATCTTGAGACCGGTGTTCCCGTCTGCCGTCAAGTCACATTCAAATCCGTCAATTTCAAGATAATCCCGTTCGAGTTCGGCTATACTGCGATCATCCTCTATTATTAATATTCGCATGTTCTTCCTCTTTTCAGTATTCTGTTCGGCAGAAAAATGTAAACCGTAACGCCACCGTCTTTCTCGTTTGAACGCATCCAAATCTTTCCGCCATGCTCTCTCACTATTCTGTCGGCTATTGACAGACCGAGACCGTTACCCTGCGCGTCAAGATTTCTCGCAGGGTCAGAACGATAGAATGTCTCAAACACCTTGCTTTCCTCTTCTTTTGATATTCCTATTCCGTTATCGGCAAAGCTAAGTATCACACCATTATCTTCGTGGGTTATATCAACTTTGAGACTGCCTTGTGCGCCGGGTTTTTTATACTTTATTGCGTTTCCTACTACGTTGACTATGACGCGGCGCAATTTCTCTCTGTCAAACTTAGCATAGACGGTATCGCCTTTATCCAAAGCTTCACCTATTTCAAGTTCAACATTTCCGTTCCGCAAATCAATCGAATATTCACCCAAAAGCTCCGTAACAAATCTATTTAAATCATGTATCTGCATATTATACGATTCGTTCTCAAAGTCGAGCCTTGAATAAACCGAAAGATTATCAACCATCTTTTCAAGCACATTTGCCTTTAGTAGTATCGTATCTAAATATTTTTCAGTCTTTTCGGGCGTATTTGCCACTCCGTCTTTTATTCCTTCTACATATCCCTTTATGGAGGTTATCGGCGTTCTTAAATCATGCGAGATGTTAGCTATAAGCCTTCTGTACTCCTTCTCACGCCTCAGTTCAGAGCTGACAGAATTTTTAAGGCTTATCCTAAGCCTGTCAAGCGAATCATACACCTCTCTGATTTCCTTATCCGCCGAGCAAGTAAATTCATAATCCAAGTCACCCTTTGCGATATGCTCCATCGCATCTATCATTTGCCTGAGCGGTGATAGAATAGTCCGAGATAAATATGTTGTAATCCCTACACAGCAAATAGCGACAACACCGATTAGTATAATAATCCAAAGAATAGCATACTTCTGCATAACCGGATTTGTATATGTTTCTGACATACCGCTTATCTCAATAGAAATGCCGGGCATATAACTTGCGAAAATCACAAAAATAAATGCTGTAATCAAAAGCATAATGAAAACAGGCAGCACCAGCATTATTATTGACGAAATAAAAAATTTGGTTTTTATAGACATGTTAACATTCCTTAAATCTGAATATATAATATCCGACAGCACCAAAGGTCAAGCCATAGCCCAAAAGCAAAAGAGCTTTGAACGATGCCGCCAGATACGGCATACCGCCGCCAAGCCAAATTTTGTGCCACTGCATGTATCCGGTAAATACCAAACCGCTGAGGCTTGAGAACGAAATGCCCATAACCTTTAATCCTGCATATACTATTATACACAAAAACATAGCCATTGTCGAGCTTTTTACAATCTGATTAAGCATTACTGCCATCAGTATAACAACAAGCATGGGTATAATATCCAAAATATATGCGCTAAGCGAATAACCAAAGCTGACAACCTTGCCCGATACCGCAAAATCAGCAGCACTTGACGCAATAAACACCACTGCCATATTAATAACCGCAAGAATCAAAACCGCACTTATCTTGCCGATATATACCTTGTACCGTTCTGCCGGACGCACAAATATACTGCGTATCGTCTTTGAATGAAACTCCGCTGAAAACAGCTCGCACACCGCCATAATGCTGATAAACGGAATAACAGCCTCAAAGAAAAGGCTCATCATAGTTATAGAAGTACTAATATTGCTCATTGTCAACATACCGTTTGACAGTCTTGCTGCAAGCAATTTTGAACATACCGCGCCAATACAGATTATAACTTCTATTATCATAAATACTATGTATTTTTTATGTGCAAAGATTTTAGCGCTCTCGTTTTTAAGATTTGCCGTTATTAGTTTCATAATTCCGCCTCCCTATATCCCTGTTACATGACGCCGCTGATGAGCGACAGTTTCAAGAAAATAATCTTCAAGCGATGGATGGCTCTCCAGGATTTTATCCATCGACTCAAACGCCATAAGCTGACCGTCATAAATTATAGCCGCCTTGTTGCACATCTTTTCAAGCTCAGACGCAACATGCCCTGCTATCAAAAACGATGCGCCTCCGCTCTTTGCCATATCCGTAACTACATCACGGATATGCACAACGCCTTCTATATCAAGTCCGTTTGTAGGTTCGTCAAGTATTACAAGTTTGGGGCACGAAAGTAATGCCAAAGCAATACCAAGTCTCTGCTTCATACCAAGTGAAAATCTGCCCGCTTTGTCATTTGCATATTTTTCAAGATTAACAAGCCGCATTACATGATTAATTCTATCGTGTGTCTCACTTCTGCTCATGTTCGGATAAAACCGTGCCGCAAGCTTTAGGTTCTGATACGCCGTCATGTTTTCATAGAGTGCAGGAGCTTCAATGAGACAGCCTACATTTTGAATTGCCGCCTCAAAGTCCGTATCTATATCATGATTGAAAATGCGTATTTCTCCGTTATCCACACTTGTCATACCCATAATCGCCTTCATTGCGGTCGTCTTTCCCGAACCATTGGGACCAAGCAGACCAACGACATCACCCTCATCTAAACTGAGGGTGATGTCCTGCACGCCGCGATTGTTCTTATATAGCTTTTTTAAATTCTTTACCGAAAGTATTGTTTTCGACATACTAATTTACCTTTCTGTGACCCACATCTTTGATGTGGTATGCTGTTAATTATTCTCGCTAATCATATAGTCTCCGGTCAACGTATTAACATTTACTTCTACATCATCGCTGTATGTCACAGCGTATGAACTAGATGAGACAATATCCTCATACTCATCCGGATTTACTCTTTCGATTGCCGTTGTGCCAAACTCACCTGCTGTCATGTTGACATCAAAAGTCATATCCTTTGCATTGCCCTGATTGTCATAACCTGTGATTATCAGTTTTCCGTCAAACGCCGTGACTCTGTTACACTCGTCAACTGTAACTTTGCCGTTTACGTTATTGATATACGGCTCTGTCGGATTTACAAACATTTCATTTATCATTTTTTCTGTTTCGCTAATCTCAACATCAGCGTCATAATCCATATCAGAACGCATACCTGCACACATGAATGAAAATGCAGCCGTCATATACTTTGGCAATTGTTCACCCGAAACATTAAGACTGTATGTTCTGCTGCCGCCGTCAGTTTCTGCCAAAACGATATTATTCTTTACATCACCGATAAGTGTGTCACAGAGTGTCTCAACAAGATTAACGCCCTTAGTGAACATTTCATTATCCCTGTCCATAACCATCGGAAGACTATCATCAGATATCTGATACTTATAGCTTGATGAATAATCATTTACTCCGCCGTAGCTATACTTATTGAATTTATAACCGTCCTGCACAGTTTCAAAAGATTCACTTGTGTACTCACTGTTGCCGAAATTCATAGACGACTGCATTTTTACATCACCGATTTTGTCAAGCTTTATCGTACCGTTGTATTTTCCGAGACTTACGCCGTCAATATTTGCCTCCAGAATTGTGTTCACTGTCATATTATCAGTATACATCATATTTTTTGCCGCTTCTTTGATTGTCGAATATCCGTTCGCATTGTCATAATTGGCAAACACTGCCATTGTCAAAAGCACAATGCTTACTCCGATACAAATCGCTGCACGCACAAACCTGTTTTTGTTCTTCTTCATGACTTAATCCTCGCTTTCTTTAAATTGTTGGAAGGTTTTTGTTTTGAGTTTCGATAGAGCCGGAACGTTCGCTTAACTCTATACCGAAAGTATAAGACCAAAAAGTTGAAAACATATAAAACAAATATAAATTATTTCTAAACAATTATAAAATATTTATAAATTGATATAATGCGGAATAATATCCTCATATTCACCGTTTGGCAGCCGAAACCCATGCGGAATTATTCCCAGTCTTGTAAAACCAAGTTTTTCATACAGCAAAAGCGCTGCCGAATTTGACGCAACAACTGCGTTGAACTGCAAAATCTTAAATCCAAGCTTTTCTGCCTGTACAATGCAATCCTTCACAAGCTTTTCACCTATATGCTTTCCTCTCATATCCGATGCTACTGCATAGCTTGCATTGCATATGTGTCCGCACCTTCCAACATTATTGGGATGAAGTATATACATCCCTGTAACTCTGCCGCTCTCGCTGTCAAACGCAGCTCCGCAGTATGACTGCTCAGCAAAAAAATCCTTTGCAGAATCAGTGTCAAGCTCATTCTCCTGAGGGAACGCTATACCGCTGCGCACGACTTCATTCCAGATATCCTTCATCATTTCAACATCGTTTTCTGTATATTTTCTTATTATATCCATTTTTATATCTCCGTTGCAAATATGTAAAAATAACAAGCTGCCTCGCTTTAAACTTGACGAGACAGCATTAGGCTGACAGAAGTCGAACTCATTAAATTATTTTTCACTGTGCGTCGGTTTTTCCTCAACAACTGCGTTTTCATCCAAATGTCTTATAATCTGACGTTCGGCATTGTAGCTTACTATAAATCCGCAAAGCGAGTAAAGCAGAAGCACTGCAAAAATTACAAACACTGTTATCGCCGTTGTGAACGCCAGTTTTGACATAATATACAATAGTCCGACCGTAAGAGCAAGAAGCAATATTATAACCAAAAAACTGTACGGCAGACTGACCATGCAAAACAGCGCTGCGTTTCTGTATAACTTTCCGATTGTCAGCTTATACCTAACCATAATCGGATACAGGAACAAGTGCACCATTGTATAGAACAGAAACAAACAATACACGATATATTTTGCGTACTTTAGAATATTACTCTGTGAGCTGTAGAACGTAATTGCATAAAAGAACACAAACATCATAACAACATCAACTAAAAACACCACAGCAGACTGTTTGAAGTTATCCTTGACCGCATCCCAGAAATCGCTCATGATAAAAGAATTTTCTTCACGCGAGTAGTTTCTGAATATATAATGTACACCTGCGGTTGCGGGACCCATACCCCAGAACACGGTAAACATAACAGTTACAAAAGCGCGAAGGCAAACGTCGATTGTAATGTACATCAGGTTAAAGTCAGCATTATTGAAATCCGGAGCAGACAGCCCTACAAGCGAAGCAATCTGCGCGTTAAACGTAGTCAGCACTGCGTTTGATACTGCTCCTGACAGTATTAACATAATAATAAAAGTCGGGATAAGTGCCAGACAGTACAACAAGTTAATTTGAATGAACTTCCAGAACTTTCTGAAAAATATTTCAAAAAAAAGCATTGCGCCTTCACTTTTCGGCGCAAGCGGGTCAACACCCTTACCGGGCTTGTTATAATTCCGCATAAAGATTCCCATGTTATTTTCTCCTAATCTGCTAAGTTTTATATACGTTATTATAATCCTTACAGATTAAGTTGTCAACATGAGCATAAATAAAAATTGTCAGCGCGCGAGTTCGCGCGCTGACAATATTAAATCAAAACTGTTGCAAATTAAAATAAATTGTTATATAATACTTTTGTCGAAATAATTAACAACAATTTATCACCCTTAAAAATCACCACATATCTTTAGTTTGGGTGTTAATTTGCAATAGCTTTTGATTTTATAAGTTATTAATAACTTAGTTATATTATAATTCGTAAATACGTGTTTGTCAAGATATGTTTTTCGTAATTACGAAATTTGTTGCATGTGCCTAATAGGGAGGATATTATTTTGGTAAATATAGACAATATTTTTAAGCGTTTAGATGAGAAGGGAATTAAAGCTACGCAATTATCCACGGCGACAGGAATATCAAACGGAAACATAAGCGATTGGAAAAGCGGACGCAGTATGCCATCAGCCGTAAAGTTAGATATTTTAGCTAATTATCTTGACTGTTCTGTTGATTACCTTTTGGGACGAACTGATGTTGTTGAAGTAAATAAATCTGAATAATAAAAATTTTTTGTTATGTGCTGCAACAATACCAGCTGCAATGTTTACAATATATTCATTGCTTTTTAATACCGGTTATGATATTATATGATATTATGACGATTTTTGAAAGAGAAGGTGAACACATGAGTGAAGAAATAAAGCAAAACTCGCCTGACAGTTCCTGTGTTTTGAAAAAGACTTCTATCGGCGGTCAGGCGGTTATTGAAGGCGTAATGATGCGCGGTCCTGAAAAAATCGCTGTTGCTGTCAGAAAGCCTGACGGAGAAATAATAGTTGATGAGCATGAACTCGGAAAGGGCAGAAAAAGCAAAATTGCAAAAGCCCCGATTGTCCGCGGCTGTGTTGGATTTTTTGATTCTATGATTCTGGGAGTCAAATCACTGATGTTCTCAGCAAAGTTCTTTGACGTTGACGATGACGGCAATGAAGTTGAACAAGAGCCGAGCCGGTTTGAAGCCTGGCTGGAGAAAAAGCTCGATTCAGAAGCGGCAATGAATGTTGTTATATACTGCTCTGTTATAATATCTCTGATTATGTCAGTGGGTTTGTTTATTCTGCTCCCTACATTGGTCGCAGGATTTTTGACTGACTTCCTGCATGTGACAGGCAATACAATTCTGACTCTTATAGAAGGCATTGTCAGGATTGTAATATTTATTGCATACCTCGCATTGGTGTCTCAAATGAAGGACATCAAACGCGTATTCATGTATCACGGTGCGGAGCATAAGTCTATATTCTGCTATGAAAAAGGTCTGCCGCTGACTGTCGAAAACGTACGCACTCAGTCAAGACTGCATCCCAGGTGCGGAACCAGCTTTCTTCTTATCGTTATGGTAATAAGTATTCTGGTATTCTCAATTATACCATGGCAGCAGGAATCCTTTACACATATACCGTATATCGGCGGAATATTTACAGTTATGCCATGGGCAATTTGGAGACTTGTTCTACGGCTTCTGCTCCTTCCGGTTGTTGCAGGGATTTCCTATGAAATAATCAAGTTTGCAGGCCGTCACGATAATTGGTTTACATGCGCCATAAGCGCACCGGGAATGTGGTTCCAGCATATCACAACTAACGAACCTGACGACTCTCAGATTGAGGTTGCAATCGCTTCACTCAAAGCGGTTATTCCTGAGGACAAAAACTTAGATAGATGGTAACATAGGTAATAGAGATTAGAGATTAGAGATTAGGAATTATGACATTAAAAGAACTTCGCCGCACTGCGCATACAAAGCTTAAAGAAAATCCGGGCATTGACTCACCTGAAACCGATGCTGATTTGATAATAATGCACGTCCTTGATTTGGACAAAACTGCACTGCTGACAAAGGATTTAAACATTCCCGATGCTCTGGCAGTTGAAGTTAACTCGTACATTAACAGACGTTTAAGCGGTATGCCTGTTCAGTACATCATCGGAAAGTGTGAATTTATGTCTTTGGAATTTGCGGTAAGCAAGGACGTACTTATACCAAGAGCCGACACCGAGACGCTTGTTGAGGCAGTGATTGCGAAATATAAGTTAAATTCAGTCCAGCCTAAAATTCTTGATATCGGCTGCGGCTGCGGCTGTATAGGCATAAGTCTGGCAAAACACCTGCACGGTTGCACGGTCACAGAGCTTGATATCTCTGACCCTGCGCTCAGACTGGCAAAGCGTAACGCCGAGACACATCAGGTTTCAAAACAAATTGATTTTATACACGGTGATATAATAAGCGGTCTGCCCGATATAGGATATGTGCCTAACTGCATTGTATCAAATCCGCCGTATATCAGAACTAACGATTTGCTTGAACTCCAGCCGGAAGTTATAGAGCACGAACCTATTCTCGCACTTGACGGCGGTGAGGACGGACTTGACTTTTACCGTGCAATATTAAAAAATGCACATCCTGTCAAAGGCGGAATAACAGCCTTTGAAGTCGGCTATGACCAATCAGATGATGTTGCGAATCTAATGCACAAACACGGATACCGGGATATTGAAATTCATAAAGATTTATCGGGAATCGAACGCGTTGTCCTTGGATATACAACATAAAATTCTAAGACGGTGCCTAATTGGCGCCGTCTTTTAAGATTGCAGCGGCGCTTTTTTTATCGCTTCGCAAAAATCTGCACATGCAATAAAGACTGTCTGTATTACCCACAGATACATAATTCATTTTTTCTAAACACGAGAGTGTCGCTCTAAAACCAAGCTCCTTTAAGGTTGCTTCTGATGTCTTGCACAACTCTCCGTAAGGATATGTAAAAACCTTTGGCTCAATTCCGCAGTTTTCCTTTAGCATGTTCTGGAGCTTTGTGACGTCCTCAACTAATTTTGACTTGTATACTTCGCTTGATTCGCTGCTCTTCTGTGCCGCGCCTTTGCGTGAGTCTTTATTATCTTTCACTCCGGGCAGCATGTGCATATTGTATGTATGGCTGTCTATCTCCACACGTCCGCTTGCATCAAGTTCTTTTATATCGTTCCAGTCAAGATACGCATAATCGGGATTTTTGTCATCAAGCCCTGCAAACTTTTCAGAGTAACTCCCCACAACCGAGATTACTGCTTTCATATCGTATTTTTCAAGAAGCGGCAGACCAAATTCCAGATTATTTCTGAACCCATCGTCAAATGTAAGAACTATCGGATTTTCAGGCAAATCTGCTTTGCCGTCAACATAATCTATAACATCACTGAGCAGTACGGTAGTATATCCGTTGTCTTTCAGAAACTTCAAATCAGCCTCAAAGTCACTCAATGCAACTGTATATGTATTCACCTTTGACTGCTTATCGGTAAGTGAATGGTACATAAGTATAGGCAATTCAACCGATGCCGTTCCGTCTGCCGGTACCGCAAAGCTCGGTGTGTTAGCAGAATCATATATCCATACCGCACCAAACACAATTAATGCGGCAGAAATAATACAAATTAATACAGCAAAAATCAATGTATGCAGCCGTATAACAAACATAAAAAATCACCCCATATATCTAATGATATTAGAGGTGAAATAATAGTATTCCGTTTTTTTGATTTTAAGACTTAATTACTTAGACTGACCGTAATCAACACTGTACGTCTGAATAATATAATCATACGGCATTATCAGCGGCGACAGGTTTTCATCCCACAAAAACACTTTGACATACGGATTTTCACAGTCTGTCGGTATGTCAATCGAACTCAATGTGAAGCTTGAAGAACTGTTTTTTACTATCTCACCGCTCAAAACCACTGCGTCACAAAATCTATCACTGAAAGACAGCTCGTCCGCTAAATCAGGACTTTTATCATAAAGCGCCATAATAACTTTGACTTTCGTATTCGGCATATTATTCTTTACCGAAACTTTTGCCGAAATGTTTGTCACTCTGAAGTTCGCATCAATCACTACTCTTGGCTCAAAACTGCTCAGATACACAGACGGTTCAGATGACGGCTCTGTGCTCGGTTCTTCTGTCGGCTCTGTACCTGATGAGCCTCCCGGTCGTCTTGTCGGAGACGGACTTGCCTCCGTCTCCATTAGCTCAACAATCTTTTGGATATCAAGAAGCCCATAGCCATAGTCAATATTCTTTCCGCTGCTGTCAACTTCACCTAAAGTTTCTGACGTCTGCGCCAAAATCTTCAGAAACTCATCCGATGTGATTTTTGGATTAAATTTTTTCGCTATAGCCGCGGCTGCCGTAACATGAGGTGCAGCATATGACGTGCCGTTTCCGTAAACATATGTGTAGTTTAATGCTTTATTGCTTCCGTAATCCGCCTTTTGAACATATGCGCCATACACGCTTGCTCCGGGCGCAGAAACATCAACAGACTCATTGCGCTGTGAGTTTACATAGCGAACTTTGTTCTTGCCTACCGCCGCAACACCTATTACGCCATCATAACCGGCAGGGTATAATATCCCTGAATCCTTATGATTTCCTGCCGCCGCAACAACAATTGTTCCGTTTGCCAGCGCATCGTCTATCACAGATTTTATACTCTCAATCGGCGTAGTCATGCTCAAACTCAAATTTATTACGTCACAGTTATATACATGAACCGCATCATAAATTGCGCGGTAGAGCTTTAAAGTATCAGAATCCGTAGCGCTATTGCGAAAAATCTTGAGCGGAATAATAGTGCAGTCATTAAGTATACCTGCCGTACCCATATAATTATTAATATTTGACGCGATAACTCCGCTTACAAATGTTCCGTGACCGAATATATCATATACATTTGTATCAGTATAATCTCTGCCGGTTTCGATATTGAATGTTACATCAGGATGCTTCGACGGATTACCGCTGTCAATAACCCCTATCTTCACAGAATCCGCGGATATTCCGCATTTCCACAGATACGGTGCATTAATCAGTGGCATATTCCATTGGTTCTTATAACCAAAATCGTTCGGCGTCTCAAAACCTAAACCGCTTCTGCTGTTTAAATCCTCTGAAACGGCTTCTTCTGTATCATTATTTAAGTAAACCACTTCGTCATCATGCGCGGGAATAATATAATTAGGTTCAATGAACTCAACATTTGGGTCAGATTCAAGATATGATATATAGTCACTGTCATTTGTGCTTACTTTAAACACATTGTTATCCGGAACTACCGCTTCTATCAAAACATTATCAGACAGCGTCATAACAGGAGGATTGACAAACTTGACAATATATCCGTCAAAACTCTCGGCAAAAACACAAAATTGTACACCAAGTATCGCAGTCACAAATGCAAAAAACATACACATAAACAATTTTGTTATTTTAGTCATAAGATTATTTCCCTCATAAATAATAATTAACTATTTTGTTCGGATTTTTTATTCATTGCACCGGCAGTATCTGATTCAATCCGATAGCTGCTCTTGGACGGGTTCTTTCCTCTTTCAAGACAGAACACAAACTCAGCATATTCGCCTTCTTTGCTTGATACCTTTATATCCTTGCCGTGAGCAGCAAGCATACTCTTTACGATATACAAACCGATGCCGGTACCCTCTTTATTAATGCTTCTTGACTTATCGACTTTATACAGCCTCTCAAATATTATCTTCTGCTGCTCCTCCGGGATTCCCACACCGGTATTATGCACGCTTATCTGAATCTCCGAACCTTTCGGGCGTGTGAATATAGTGATTGTGCCATTTTCAAACGTGAACTTTATTGCGTTGTCAATCAGATTGGTGATAACCATTTTTATCTTGTCCGCATCAGCTCTGACATAGCACACATCCGACTCAAATTCAAGATTAATGTTAAGTTTGCGCTCGTCTATCTTAGAACCAAGCCCGATAATAATTAGCCTTATTGCTTCATTGACATCAAAATTTGATATTACAAGATTAACTTTATCCGTCTGCATTCTGGTAATATCCAGGAATGTGTTGACCAGTCTTGACAAACGCGTAACCTCATCCCTGACAATAACAAGATAGTCCTTCTGCTTCTCGACAGGAATAGTATCGTCCAGAATTCCGTCAACAAATCCGCCTATTGTCGTCATAGGCGTTCTAAGCTCATGTGACACATCTGATATAAAACTCATTCTTATATCTTCAGACTTTTCAAGCTCATCTGCCATATTATTGAATGCGTCAGCGAGTTCAGTAAGCTCAGTTACGTTTTCGTCAACACGGTCAATATCAACCCTGGACGACAAATCGCCTTTTGCAAACTCCTTTGCGCTGCTGCTTACGCGCTTTATCGGATTTGCAAGAATTTTTGACAGCATATATGACAGGATAAATGACACTAATATTACTACAAGCGCTGAAAATAAAAGAATTTTAAAAAGCTCCACAAGCATATTTCTTCTCTGAGGTATAGGCACACTGATTAATACGGCTCCGTGAACCTCGCCGCTGCCGCTGAGAACAGGAACTTCAAGCGTAAACATTGTCTCGCTGAACAATCCGTTCATAGTACCTACAAAAGTAATTCTTCGTCCGTTTAAGACTTCGCGCAGATATTCCATCTCAAGACTGTCCATGCTCTGATTCTGGAGGTAACCGCTCTCTTTGGTATTGACAAGCACATAACCGTTAACATCAGTAACAATAATATGACTGCTGCTGCTTTTTGAAAATCCATTTAGTACCGAGCTCAAACTTTCGCGTGATATTCCGTTGCTTATAAGCCCGACAATTGAATCCGCATTCTTTGAAAGAGTACTTTCGTTCTGCTTAGTGATATAGTTGCTCATAAGCACCATTTGCAGTGAAGCCAGGATTATTATACCAATCAAAACAGTTGCAAGATTAGTAAAGAAAACTCTTGAAAATATCGTCTTTCCGAACATCAGTTCACCTCAAACTTATAACCAACGCCCCAAACCGTTTTAAGAGCCCATGCTCTGTCATCACCGTCAAGTTTCTCGCGTATTCTCTTTATATGAACGTCCACAGTACGCGAATCTCCAAAGAATTCATAGCCCCAGATTTCATCAAGAAGCTGGTCTCTGGTAAACACCTTGTTCGTATTTTTTGCCAAAAAATACAAAAGCTCAAATTCCTTTGGCGGCATCTCAACTTTTTTATCGTCTATGTATACCTCATAAGTTGACTGATTTATTCTGAGTCCGTCAAAGCGCAGTTCATCATCTGAGATATTATCCTGAACAACTGCCGTGGAACGCCTGAGCACGGCTCTTATTCTTGCAATAAGTTCCTTCGGCTCAAACGGCTTTACAACATAATCATCAGCGCCGAGTTCAAGACCAAGAACCTTGTCAAATGTCTCGCCCTTTGCAGTAAGCATAATAATCGGCACATTGCTCTGTGAACGGATCTCGCGGCAAACCTGCCAGCCGTCTTTAATAGGGAGCATGATATCAAGCAGAATTAAATCCGGTTTTTCAGTATTGAACTTTGCTACAGCCTCACCTCCGTCATTTGCTATAACAGAATCAAAGCCATCCTTTTCGATATACAGCCGCACAAGCTCGCATATATTTTCTTCATCATCTACAATAAGTATCTTTTGTTTATTATCCATTTTCTGCACCTCCGGCTTTAGCCCATTTTACAATATAATTAAGTATAACATATAAAATCTGAAATGTCTAAATATTTTATGAACATTTATAAAATAAATTTAAAACAATTTGTATAGCATTCTCTAATCTTGGTAAAATAAATCTGTACAAGAAAAATTTTTAAGACTAATGCGTAAATTCAGCTCAGGAAAAGGAGTAAAAAACACATTATGAGTACATCTGCGGAAAAATCTCTTTCATCAGTCGAAAAACGAATTATACGTCAGGAGCGAGAAGCATATGAATATTTGCGTGAAGAAGCGCTGTCCGCCCTCGGCGACTTTAAACGCTGTGTGAACAACTTTAATTTTATAAGTGAAGAAAAACTTGTAGATGTTTGCATATACGATATACAAAAGGCAATGTCGAGATATGAATACTTAGTGAGCGAGCTCAAACGAATTAATTTTGAAGAGTTTTAGGATATTTTTAGTGCAGCCTGTTATGAGGCTGCGCATTTTTATTTTAACTCTATTTCAGCTTTAATGCGTTCTTTTATATCTCTGCACATTAATTTATTTCCGGCAATTCGGCCTCATATCCTTCGCGGCATATAATCCGCTGTATTTCACGATGACTTGACAGCCATTTTATTATCTCCACCAATCTGTTGGTTATTGTATTTGTTTTTTCGTTCATTGCATATTCCTCCTGATTTTTTATTATTTTGTATTTGACAAGAGGAACTTTCAGTAGTATAATTGAATTTACGGACAGAATTCGCTCTTGTCTTGTGGTTATAGAACGCTCATCTATTCTTGCCGGAACTGTGAGCGTTCTATTTTTTTGTTTTGAGGTTAAACATACTATTCATCCCCCTTAAATTAACCTCTAAACTAAAAAATGCGCCAGCAAAGCTGACGCACAAAAACGCACCCTTGACCTTGTGATAGAAATATCATAACCAATTAATAGTTATAATAAATCAAAGCATACGTTTTTACCTAAACATAAACTTATTAATTGGTTAAATATTCATTTCTATCACAAAAACATTATATCACACTTTTTATATTTGTAAAGGAAATTTTTTTTATAAATTTTAAAACAATCGCATAATCATTCGCAACATTTAAGGCTTTAAAATAAATATATTGACAAATAAAATAATAAATAATATAATAAAAACAGAAAAAGAAGGCACCGTAAAAACGGTTAGCCAAAGTTAGACATATAGCCGTACCTTTGACCCGGAGACGGCTATATTGCTTTTATGGAGACTATTATAAAAAATATTATAATAGAAACAATTACTTTAAGTATTGTATTCCACATATGCAGACCTCCTTTGTCATATAAGCATTCACCTATATGTAGGGGAGGCTAACTGTGACCACAATCTTTGATTGTGCATCTAATAAAGTATTTCATTTATTCAAAGTAACTAAGGTCATTATAAAAATAAAGAGCGTCCGGTATGACGCTCTTTAATACCTTCTTATTCTGCCTGACTATTGTCAGTATCAACATTATACAATATCTCACGAACAATGTCAAATTACAATAATATTACGGGACGTTCATCATGATCGTTTTTAATATAAATGAAAATTTTTCATCAAGGCTTTGCCTTAATGAATTCAAAAACAAATCTGAACTATAACAATTCCTCAAAACTGTTGATATACAAATCCGCCAAAGTCATAAGCGAGTTTCTGTCTGCTTCTGCGGCTCCGTCCTCGGCAATCACCACATCAAGCCCGATTGACTTTGCCGTTTCAAGCGCCTTTAAAATATCCTCAAACAGCACAACTTCACAGGTCTGCATATTCATTTTTCTCAATGTTTCCAAATATATTTTCGGGTCAGACTTGCCCGCTCCGACTTCATCTGCATAAGTGAATACGTCAAACAGTTCAAGCACTCCGTTATTTTCAAGACAAATCTCGGTCAGCATTTTTGTATTTGCGGTTGCAATCGCAAGCGTCTTACCCTGCTGCCTGAGCCGCTCCAAATACTCTTTTACTCCCGTTTTAAGCCTGATTTCGTTTGCATAACCGTCATAAATCATATCATTCCATGATTGATAAACCTGCTTCGGCGTCAGCGGCAAATCATAAAGACTGCATACATGACTTGAACTTTGTTCCATAGACATATACGCTACTTCTTTAAGCAGTTCGTCAGGTGTATCGTAGTCATAACGCCTCAAAAAGTCAATCAGCAGATTGTCCCAAACCCACATAGAATCAACCAATGTTCCGTCAAAATCAAATATGAATCCGCTCTTATCAAGCAATGTTTCTTTGTTAATCATAGATTTTTCACCTTTTCGGCAAGTCTTTTTGTCGCGGCATACGGGTCGCTGCTTGCCATAATACACGACACAACCGCCACACCGTCAATCCCTGTTCCGTAAAGTTCTTCTATATTCTCCGCATTGATACCGCCTATCCCGACTATCGGAATCTTCACCGAGCTGCGGACTTTTTTAAGAATCTCTATTCCTACATCATTCGCATCACTCTTTGTTGAAGTATGAAAAACCGCTCCGACACCGAGATAATCGGCTCCGTCTTTGACTGCTTCCTCTGCTTGCTTTACACTACCGGCTGACAGACCGATTATCTTATCATTGCCTAAAATCCGCCTGACAACAGAAACCGGCATATCGCTCTGCCCTACATGGATACCGTCAGCGTCAACCGCCAACGCAATGTCCAAACGGTCATTTATAATCAGCGGAACATTATTCTTTAAGCATAGCTCTTTAAGAGCTAACGCTTCATTATAAAAATCACGCGTTGAAATGTTCTTTTCTCTGAGCTGCACCAGCGTAACGCCGCCCCTGACAGCCTCACCGACAACCTGAACCAAATTCTCGCGCGGACACATATCGGTATCGGTAACAAGATATATACTGTAATCTACATTATTCACAGTAAACTTCACCTCGCTTTATGTAATCCTCAGCACTCATCGTATACACATAATCAAACAGCTTAACTTTGAAGGTACCTATACCCTGTTCAGTCTCTTCAACATACTCATGTGCATACTCGCCGGCAATACCGAGCATAACCACTGCCGCTGCCGCTGCCGCCAGCGCATCCCCTGACGCAACCATTGCTCCTGTCATTGCCGTACACATACAGCCCGTGCCCGTCACATCACAGAGCATTTCGTTACCGTTCTTTATAAACACTATGCGGCTTCCGTCAGAGATTATATCTATTGCGCCTGTAGCGCAGACAGTACAGCCGCACTTTTCAGCATATGCTCTCACAAGCTCTCCGAACTCCGCCATATTGTCGTCATTCACTGCATCGTCTGCTGAAGCGTCAACACCCTTGCTCCTGACCTCACCGCCGGCAAGAGATTTTATCTCTGATAAGTTCCCCCTTATTATGTCAGGCTGAACCGTCTCAATCATCTCACTGCATACCCTGTCTCGAAGCGCGGAGGCTCCTGCTCCGACCGGGTCAAGCACAATCGGCTTGCCGAATTCCTTAGCCGCCTTCGCGGCAGTCCGCATCGCTTCAAGATACACTTCACCAAGCAAGCCGAGATTAATAACCAATGCGTCCGAAATATTCATAATATCCCGCATCTCACATTCGATTTCTGCCATTATCGGCGATGCGCCCATTGCAAGAACCATATTGGCGCAGTCGTTTATTGTTACACGGTTTGTAAGGCATTCAACCAACGGCTTTTTGGCTTTCATACTTTCTGTTACATCAATAATATTCTTCAAAATCGCATTATTTCTTTCCATAATATACTCCATTCTCTCTGCCTTAATAAGATGTGTGTTCCTTCTCAATATTAGGATTTGAAGTTTTCCATAAATCATAAAAATGATGTATAGGTCCGTTTCCTCTGCCGATTGAGACTGAATTTTTAATACCGTTCCTTATATACTTCTTTGCCACTCCAACTGCTGTTTCTGCATCCATGCCCTTCGCGAGATTTGCACAAATCGCTGACGAAATCGAACACCCTGTTCCGTGCGTGTTCTTTGACAAAAGCCGTGTGCCTTCAAAAACGGTCTCCTTACCGCTGCCATACAACAGGTCATTTGCAGTATCTGTCAAATGACCGCCCTTGACAAGCACATATCTGCATCCCATGTCTCCTATAATCCGTGCCGCATCGCCCATATCATGCACATCACTTATCTTGACGCCTGTCAAAACCTCTGCCTCCGGTATGTTTGGCGTAACCATAGCTGCAATCGGTATAAGCTCGGTCTTGATTAAATTTACCGCGTCATCGCTCAACAGCTTAGAACCGCTTGTGGAGACCATCACAGGGTCAACGATTATTATTCTCGGCGCATATTTTCTGAGCCTGTCCGCAACCGCTGAAACGATTTCCGGATTAGACAGCATTCCGATTTTAACTCCGTCAACTCTAATATCGCTGAACACAGCGTCAATCTGTGCAATAACCATATCCGCAGGTATATCGTGTATTGCAGTAACCCCTGTTGTGTTTTGGGCAGTGACTGAAGTTATAACGCTCATACCATAACCGCCGTTTGCCGAAAATGTCTTTATATCAGCCTGAATCCCTGCTCCGCCGCTTGAATCCGAACCTGCAATAGTCAGTAAGTTTTTCATATTTATTTATATACCTATATCCTCTCCGCCGAGAATTTTATTCATGTTTTTAACCGCACACTGTTCACCGCACATTGTACATGTGTTCTCTTCTCTCGGCTTTGAACTTGCTCTGTATGCCTTTGGCTTCTCAGAGTCAAGCGCAAGCTCAAACATATTATCCCAATCTATCTTACGGCGTGCATCAGCCATTGCGTTATCCCAGTCCATTGCGCCCGGAACCTTTTTGGCAATATCCGCTGCATGTGCGGCTATCCTTGACGCAATAATGCCCTCCTTCATATCATCCAAATCAGGAAGTCTCAAATGCTCCGCAGGTGTAACATAACAAAGGAAGTCCGCTCCGTTTGCCGCAGCAATTGCGCCGCCGATAGCAGACGTTATATGGTCATAACCCGGAGCAATGTCAGTAACCAGAGGGCCGAGCACATAAAACGGTGCGCCGTGGCATATGCGTTTTTCAGCAATCATATTGGCTGCAATTTCGTTCATTGCCATGTGACCCGGACCCTCGACCATAACCTGAACATTCTTTGCCCATGCTCTCTTAGTGAGTTCGCCCAGTACAATGAGTTCTGAAATCTGTGAGGCATCTGTCGAATCATCAAGACAACCGGGACGGCACGCATCACCAAGACTGATTGTTACATCATACTCGGCAAATATATCCATAACCTCGTCATAATACTCATAAAACGGATTTTCGTTGCCTGTCATCTCCATCCACGCAAAAAGCAGTGCACCGCCGCGCGATACTATATTCATACGGCGCTTGTTTCTCTTGACCTTTTCGGCAGTAGCACGGTTGATTCCTGCATGGATTGTCATAAAGTCCACACCGTCCTCCGCATGCTGACGCACTACTCTCAAAAAGTCGTCTTTTGTAATGTCTTTGAGCTTCTTTTCACAGTATCCGATAGTATCGTATACCGGAACCGTACCAAGCATTGCTGTTGATATTTCAAGAATCTTCTGACGCATCTCGTGGGTCTTGCCATAATTCGACAAATCCATAATCGCTTCGGCTTTCATGTTAATCGCTGTTCTTACCTTTTCAAGTTCAAGATCCATGTCGGCAGCATCGCGTGAAATTCCAAGGTTGACGTTAATCTTTGTTCTAAGCCCCTCGCCGATACCCTCAGGCGATAATGATTTGTGGTTCCGGTTTGCCGGTATGGCAATTGTTCCCTTTGCAACACGTGACATTAGGACTTCAATATCCATATGCTCCTTTTCTGCCACAATCTTCATCTCAGGCGTGATAATTCCTCGCTTTGCAGCGTCCATTTGTGTAGTGTAGTTTCGTTCCATATTAATATAACTCCTTGTATAAAATGATTTAAATAAACAAAAGTGCTTACCAATATAGCAAGCACCGAGAATATTCAAATAAACACTGTGCTTTCCTACGTCGGTATTAACCGTCAGGTTCAAAGGGTCAGGCTTCTGCCTATCTCAACCGCCTGTATGCGGTCCCCCCAGCAATTATATAATTACATTATATACTTACATACTACAAAATGCAAGCATTATTTTAGCAAAAATATATTTAATTTGCCTGTACTGATTTCATTATTGCAAATTCACTCTTGTATATAAGGAATTTTAATGTTATAATATAGGTTAATGTTTGATATAATTAATCGAACTAACTGATTAGTTTAATTTCAAAGTATTGGGGAATATATATGGGGATTATCAAGTTAATCAAAGACGAAATCCGGCTGACCTTTGAACGTGACCCTGCGGCACGGTCAATGGCGCAGATTTGTTTTTTCTATCCGGGTGTAAAGGCAATGATTTATTACAGAATCGCTCACAAGCTCCACGGCAAAGGCAGGTACTTCCTCGCTGACTGTATTGCGATGCACGCAAGACGCGTAACCGGTATAGAGATTCATCCTGCCGCAAAGATTGGAAAGAACGTGTTTATAGACCACGGTATGGGCGTTGTAATAGGCGAAACCGCCGAAGTCGGCGATAACTGTACAATATATCAGGGTGTAACTCTCGGCGGCACAGGAAAAGACAAAGGCAAACGCCATCCGACTATAGGCAAAAATGTCACCATAGGCAGCGGAGCGAAAATTCTCGGGCCTTTCACGGTCGGCGACAACTCAAAAGTTGCGGCAAATGCGGTCGTGCTGAACGAAATACCCCCGGACAGCACTTGTGTTGGGGTTCCTGCACATATCGTAAAGCGTGAGGGTGTGCGTGTTGCTCCGGCTAAACCGTTTGTTCCTGACCTTGACCAAGTTCACTTTCCTGACCCTGTTTCTATGGACTTATGCAGTCTTAGAGTTCAAGTTGAAAAACTGTACAAACGCATGGAAAATATTGAGTGCAATTCTGATGTATAAATAATTAAGAAGGAAGTTGATAACTTATGAAGCTCTTTAATACACTTACAAGACAAAAGGACGAATTCGTACCGATTGAGGACGGAAAAGTAAAAATGTACTCATGCGGTCCGACTGTATATAATTACTTTCATATAGGCAACGCGCGTCCGTTTATTATATTTGACACGCTGCGCCGCTATCTTGAATATAAAGGCTATGACGTGACATTTGTCCAAAACTTCACCGACATAGACGACAAGATGATAAACAAATCGAACGAACTCGGCATAACCGTAAAGGAACTCGCTGACCAATATATTGCCGAATATTTTATTGATGCCAAAGGTCTTGGCATACATGAGGCGAGCGTTCATCCCAGAGCAACTGAAAATATAGATGCGATCATTGATATCATTAATCACCTTATAGAAAACGGATATGCGTACAATGTTGATGGCGACGTGTATTACAGCACAAAAAAGTTCAGGGAATACGGCAAGCTGTCACATCAGCCGCTTGAAGATTTGGAAAGCGGAGCCAGAATCGAAGTCAATGAGGATAAGCAAGATCCGATGGACTTTGCGCTGTGGAAGAAGCAAAAACCAGGCGAGCCTGCATGGGAAAGTCCCTGGGGCATGGGCAGACCTGGCTGGCATATCGAATGCAGCGCAATGGCGAACAAATATCTGGCAAAGACAATTGATATACACAGCGGCGGTCAGGATTTAATCTTTCCTCATCACGAGAATGAAATCGCTCAAAGCGAAGCCGCAAACAACTGTCAGTTCGCAAACTATTGGGTTCACAACGGTTACATAAATGTTGATAACCGCAAGATGTCAAAGTCTCTGGGTAACTTCTTCACCGTGCGTGATGTAGCCAAAGAGTTCGATTATGAAGTAATCCGCTTCTTTATGCTGTCCGCGCATTACAGAAGTCCGATTAACTTCAGCAAAGACCTAATGGAATCGGCAAAATCAGCGCTTGACAGAATATACACATGTATGGAAACATTAAAATTCCTTGCCGAAAACAGTACGATTGAAAATATAAAGCAGGAAGAAAATCAGGTTAAAGAATCATTCGACGGATACAAGCAAAAGTTTATTGATTCTATGGAGGATGACCTCAACACTGCGGACGCCATATCCGAACTGTTTGAAATCGTTGGTGAATCAAACAAAAAACTCACCGCCGAGAACGAACCGTCAAAAGAAATTCTTGAATATGCACTGGATGTGCTCAGGGAACTCGGCGGAGTTCTTGGACTTTTGAGCAAATCAGATGAAGGAATCCCGGCTGAAATCCAGGCAATGCTTGACGAGAGACAAACCGCAAGAGCTGAAAAGAATTGGGCAAAGTCAGACGAAATCCGAGACGCGCTGAAAGAACTTGGCTATGCCGTGAAGGACACACCAAAAGGTCAGCAGCTCAGCCGTCTGTAAAACATAACAATACTTATCAAAAAAATAACAGGAAAATACTATATGATAGAATCTATTTTAAAAAATCTCGGCGGCGAAATGCCAAAAGCAGAGCAATACTCACCGCTGACACTGGCGTATATCGGAGATTGCGTGTATGAACTGTATGTACGCACATACCTGATAAAGGACGCCAACCATAACGTGAATAAACTGCATAAAACCGCAACAAAGTATGTTTGCTGCAAACATCAGGCGGAATTCTTTTATAAAATCGAGAGGATGCTGACAGATGAAGAACTCGCCGTATTTAAACGCGGCAGAAATACAAAGTCGCATGTTCCGAAAAATTCCGAGATGAAGGATTATCGAATTGCAACAGGCATTGAAGCCTTAATTGGTTATCTGTATCTTAAAAAACAGAACGAACGGATTTGTGAATTAATGAGTTTTGCAGTATAAAATAAAGGCGTTTCGCAATTTTGCGAAACGCCTTTATTTTATTAACTTCTTATCCTAAGCCAAAAAGAATTTTTACTGCTTCCGCACGAGTTACGTTATTCATAGGACGTATAGAACCATCTGTGTAACCGTTCATTATATCCTGGGTCAGCAACAATTCTATGCTATCGTATGCCCAGCCCGGTATATCATCTGAATCAGGTGCGTCCATAGGCGCACTGTAAAGTCCGTCAGGCATCAGTCTTGCTGCAGCAACTGCATAATCACAGCGCCTTATATTATCATACGGAGCAAATAAAACACGATCGCCGTCTTGCTTTCCCTGCATTATACCAAGCGAATACAGAGCCTGAACCTGCATCATTGCCCATTCGGGAATACTGTCCGCATCCGCATACGGAAGCTCGGTTCCGCGATAGTTATACACATTTATATCAAGATATTTTGCCAGCATACATGCAAACTCAGCGCGGGTCATGTCACGGTTTGGTCTGAACTGACCATCCTCTTCATATCCCGAAATAACGCCTCTCTGCGACATATATTCGATATACTCTTCAGCCCAGTGACCGACTGTATCTTCATAATTATTTTCAAGCGACGACAGACTGCCGATAGTGTGTGCCTTAAACCCGCTGTAGCCTTCAGAATCTGTTACGCTGACCGTGAGCTGATGAGCAGATTTATCAAATTCGGCGGGAAAAGTGTACTGCAAAGTATTATCATCGTCAAAGTATGTGAATTGTGTTTTTCTGCCGTCCACTTTAAATGTTATATTATCTGAAGATATGCTACCCTTTGCATCGTATATCTTTGCGGTGAACATACTGCCGTTTCTTGAACATACTATTGTCGGATAGTCAGTTTCAAACGAATCGGGCTTTGATGTTGAAGGAGTTGAAGGAACACCCTCGCCTGAAATATCCACGCTTATTCTTTTCTGAACGGAACCTGCCGAACAAATTATCGCTCCGCTTGCCAGATTTCCTGATGCGGTAAATATTCCGTCAGATGTTATAGTTCCGAGATTCGGGTCGCTGACCATCCAGCTATATGCCTCGTCGCTATCGCTCAGGTTCATACCCTGGTAGTATGAGTCAGCAGTCATATTTATCATTCCGCCTGCCGGAAGAGTAACTGAGCTTACTTCGCTGCCTGTCGCTTCATTCATAACAGTTATGCTCTCAGGCGTTGTGACTGAGTGAACCATTGTACTGCCGTTTGCCAAACCTGACGTTGCAGCAATATAAACTTCGCCGTCACCATATACTGTAAGATAACCGTCATTGGTTATAACAGAACGCCCACTACCGGTTAAGTCAGACTGTATGTTAAACTTGAGCGGCTCACGCATTGTAGCCTTGCCATATGACGCATCTATCGCCGCAGCCCATACTCCTATTGTGCTGCCCGACAGAACATAGTCGCCGTACGGATATACAAACAGCTTATATGGCAATCCATCCGGTTCGTTCATCTTTTTCAGGAATATAAAGTTCGCGCATTTTCTCAGACCCTCTGACGGTGAGTTTAGTATCTGAAACTCGGTTGTCTCAGGCAAGGTACCGCCAAGCTGAGTGCTTCCTCCGCCGTCAAGGTTGACTGCGTCAACACAGCCAAGCTCAAGCAGACGCTTTGCCAAGGTCTCTTTTCTCACGCCGTAGCTGTGTCCTTCCTGTCTGCCATCAATGGTATAGAATATAACAGTGCCATCCGCCTTTATTCCAACTGCACTTCTCGGTGCGGCAGAGTCGTCCTCAAAGTCAAGCTGACCGTTTCTGACCAGCGTTCCGCCAAGACATCCTGTTCCGTACTGTGCGGCACTCCAGCGGCTCTCACCTGTAATCTCGCTCACCTGTATTGTCACCGTTTGTCCCACACTGAGTACGTCAAGACGTGCTTTAATCTCCCATGCGGCGTTATTGTCAACGCTCAAAACGAGCTTTCCGTCAGGAATCTCAACCGAACCGTCATCGTCAAATATATTTTCAACAGTTGCCGTTACTGCCTGTCCAATTGCTAAGTTTCCGCTCACATTTCCCAGCACTACATTTCTGCCACTGCCCGATGCGTTTGTATAGCTGCCAAACTCATCGGTATACAGATACAAAGCATACGGCTGACGGTATTTATTAAGACACTCTACATTAAAATATGAGCTGTCATCAGGCGATATATTAATGCTAAGCTGCATAGGTGCAACAAAAGCCGTACCGTCTTTATTAAATCCGATACCTGTCGTCAGATCTGCATCTGATGTCAGAACATATCCGTCAGTGATTGTATTGCTCATCGGCACGCCCGTTTGGAACGAGAAGAAATCCGCGTTCATTCCCATAGCTGCGAATATTCCCTGTTCATTTAAATATTCATTCGCCTCGGATACTGTTCTTTTGCCGAATACCTGTTCACCGTTTGAAATAATAGGCAGAACGTCAACATTTGGAATGTACTCAAAAAAGTTTTCAGTCTGCTGACCTACACTGCTGTTTTCAAACGTATTGCGGTTATAGGTCGTTCCCTGAGCAAACTCAGTCTGTCTATGAGAAGTCTGTTCTCCCAAAACAGATGCAAAACCGGTAAGCGAACTGAAAACGATAAGCCCCGACGTTACTAAAGACATTACACGCTTTGCATTCTTTCCAAAAATCATACTACAAATTTTTCTGTTGTTATGTATACCTTTATGGTTTCTCACTAAATCAATCCTTTTTATTTTGTGTAAAAAAACTTGAATAAACATAATTATATCATATAAAAAAGTAATCCGCAATATGCAATGTTAACAAACACGCACTATATAGTTCATCCATAATCATAAAACTTAATGCCGCAATATTACAGTATCTTTACAAACTATACTAAAACATTATAAGAAAGTACGCTATTACCAAAGCGCCCAAAATTATTCTGTACCATCCGAAGGCTTTAAAGTCATGCTTTCTGACATAGCTAACCAGGAACTCTATCGCCATCATTGACACCACATATGCAACCACCATTCCGATTATAAGAACAAAAATATCATTAAATGGCATACTTAGACCGTATTTTACTATCTTCAAAAGACTCACGCCGAACATAACCGGGATTGCCAAAAAGAACGAAAACTCAGCAGCTACACCTCTCGAACAGCCTAAGATTATCGCGCCGAGAATAGTCGCGCCCGATCTCGATGTACCGGGAATAATTGACAAAACCTGAAACATACCTATATATAATGCAGTTTTGTATGTCATTGACTTCATATCATTTATAACTGCCGTTTTGTTTCTTGATTCAATGATAATAAATGCAATACCATATATAATCAGCATCGCTGAAACAACCCACGGATTCTCGAACTTATTCATAATATTATCAAGCAGCAATCCTATTATTGCCGCAGGCAGACAAGCAATTATTACCTTGAACCACATCTGCCATGTATCGGATTTCTCCTGATTGGTCTTTGACGAAGAAAACGGGTTAAGCTTCTTAAAATACAAAGTTACGACCGCCAGTATCGCACCAAGCTGTATAACGTATAAGTACAAATCCGATGATGTAAACGTATCGTAGTTATTCATAAACGCGTTCACCAAAATCATATGACCTGTGCTGCTTATAGGCAGCCATTCTGTTATGCCCTCCACAATACCGAGTATAACAGACCTGATTATCTCAATAAAATTTAATCCCATGTGCTTACCTCCGTTTATTGGTTTATTAGTTTGTTTTATATTCTTTTATCTAAAACTCCGACCCTACTTTGTTTATACTTATCAAATTCACCATTGTCAAGCGCGTCTCTGATTTCCTGCATCATATTATTATAGAAAGAAAGATTATGAATAACCGCAAGACGCATGGCGAGCATCTCGTTTGCCTTAAACAAGTGCCGCAAATATGATTTCGAGAAGTTTCTGCAAGTATGACATCTGCAACTTAAATCAACAGGCGAATCATCCCTCTCATATTTGGCGTTTCTGATATTCACTATTCCCTTTGAAGTAAACAAAGTTCCATGCCTTGCGTTTCGGCTCGGCATTACACAGTCGAAAAAATCAACGCCTCTGTCAACGGCTTCAATAATATTGACCGGCGTACCCACGCCCATAAGATACCTCGGTTTGTTCATCGGCATATACGGTTCAACGCTTTCAATGATTCTGTACATCTCCTCTGTTGATTCGCCTACCGCCAGTCCGCCTATGGCATAGCCGTCAAGGTCAAGGTCAGCTATCTGCTTCATATGCTCAACACGGATGTCATCATATGTACTGCCCTGATTTATACCAAACAGCATTTGATTCCTGTTTATCGTGGAATCAAGACTGTTTAAACGGTTCATCTCAGCCTTGCAGCGTTTCAGCCACCTAACCGTCCTGTCCGCAGACTGCTTTGCATAGTCCTTTTCGCATGGGTTTTCAATACACTCATCAAACGCCATTGCTATAGTAGAAGCAAGATTTGACTGAATCTGCATACTCTCTTTCGGTCCCATGAAAATCTTTCTTCCGTCAATATGAGATGAAAAATAAACTCCATCTTCTTTTATATTACGCAGCTTGGCAAGTGAAAATACCTGAAATCCGCCGCTGTCGGTAAGGATAGGTCTGTCCCAGTTCATGAATTTGTGAAGTCCGCCCATATCACGGACTACATCATCACCGGGACGCAGATGCAGATGATATGTATTCGACAGCTCAACCTGACACCCTATCTCCTTTAAGTCAAACGTATCAAGTGCGCCCTTAATTGCTGCAGCGGTTCCGACGTTCATAAACACAGGGGTCTCAATTGTACCGTGTACAGTTTCAAATCTTCCGCGTCTTGCCCTGCCTTGTTGCTTTAATATTTTAAACATATTTTTCTCCTGATTTTTCAGCAAAGTCCTGCCAAATTAATATAAAAACATTGCGTCACCGAAACTGAAAAAGCGGTACTTGTCCTTAACCGCAATGTCATAAGCCCTGAATATATTGTCCTTGCCTGCAAATGCCGAAACCAGCATCAGCAAGGTAGATTCAGGAAGATGAAAATTTGTTATTATACTATCGGTAACCTTAAACTTATAGCCCGGATATATAAATATACTCGTATCGCCTATCCCCTCATGAACTGCTCCGTCATCATCCGCAACCGTCTCAAGAGTACGGACAGATGTTGTTCCGACAGCAATAATTCTGCCGCCGTTTTTTCGGGTACTGTTTATTATATCCGCAGCTTCTTTTGTGACTTCATAATGCTCAGTGTGCATTACATGCTCTTCTACATTTTCGACTGAAACCGGGCGGAATGTGCCAAGTCCGACATGCAGTGTGAGATACGCAGTACTCACACCTTTTACTTTGATTTTATCTAAAAGTTCATTTGTAAAGTGCAGACCGGCAGTCGGTGCGGCAGCCGAACCCTCTATTTTGGAATATACTGTCTGATACCGTTCCCTGTCGCTGAGCTTCTCTTTTATGTACGGTGGAAGCGGCATCTCACCCAGCTTATCAAGGATTTCCTCCCACACACCGTCATATTCAAACCTGACGATTCTGTTTCCGTCCGAACAAACTTCAGTTATCTCTGCCCTAAGCATTCCGTCTCCGAACACAAACCTCGCTCCGCATCTTGCGCGCTTTCCGGGCTTTAAAATCACGTTCCATGTATTTATATCCAATCTCTTGAGCAGCAGAAACTCAATCTTTCCGCCGGTATCCTCTTTAACGCCATAAAGTCTGGCAGGAATGACCCTCGTGTTGTTCATCACCAAACAATCGCCTGGATTTAAATATTCAATAATATTCCTAAAATGCTTATGCTGTATTTCGCCTGTTTCACGGCTGAGACACAACAGTTTTGAACCGGTCCTGTCCTCCAGCGGATGCTGAGCTATAAGTTCCGGCGGTAAATCGTAATAGAAATCTTTTGTTGTCATTTAAAAATATTATACCTTTCCTGAGTTATAATCACAATTCAAAAATTCAACAGATTTAATATACCTGAGTTACTTCTGCACCTGAAAAATAATGCGTTAGTATATCAGCATAATTGTAGCCTGCATTAGCCATACCTCTTGCACCGTATTGGCTCATTCCTACTCCGTGACCCCAGCCCTGTCCCCTGAACGTAAAACTCTTGTTTGCCGCGGAGACTTCTGTAGAATCCTGATATGTCTTTTGATAACGTCCGTTTGTCGTATACAGTGTTTCACCTTGGAATTCCGAACGTCCGACGCTTGTCAGAAGTTCAAGCTTGCCGGGACGAACTCTTGCAAGCTTCTGACCGTCTGTGACTGCAACATACGCATGACCTTCCGCCTCGCCGTCGCCTACAACAGTGAACATCTGACTCTTTGTGACTGTACTGAATACAAGACGGCACGCTTCGCGTTCAAGAGTTTTTATAGCCGTGTTGCCTGTCACACGCATTTTTATTACTCTTCCGTTTGGTGAATATTCAAGAACTTCTATCTTCTGCACATCGCCGACATCATACCCCTTGTTGCGCATCATTGTTGATGCTTCATCAACAGTAATAACACCTGACCACACACCGTTTGGTATGTTTTCTGTATCTTCATAGGAATTATCAACAGATACGAGGTACGGCACTTCGTTGCCCCACACGTATTTTACATCTTCGGTGGTTGCTCCCATCGAAGCAGAATAATAACACTTGCAAAGCTCGCCGTTATATGTAAGAACCTGTCCGCGGGTTGCGTCAACCGCATCATATATCGACTGTGCCTCACGTTCTATACCTGTATACATCTGGCAATGCGTATTTGCGCATATATCAAAGCCGTAAGCCGAGTGCTTGTTTAGGTTCTGCGCCGCATAATTGCGTGAACACACCGCCTGTGCCTTAAGTGACTCTATCGGCCATGTGTCGCTCATTTCACGCGAAACAACACCGTACAGGTATTGATCCATATCGACTATATTTATCACCGCAATACCGTCGCCATCTTTAATAAAATACAGACTGCCACGATAGCTTGTCCCGTCAATCGAAAAACGTTCTTCCCAAAAGTTGGTATATATCGGACTGATGCCCAGCCCCTGATTTCCTGATTCCTGATATAAAAGATTACCGTTTAAGTCAAATGCTGTGACCTGTCCGTTTGTATCAAGACCTATTTTGATATCCGTATTTTCAATAATCTTGTCCTCTTTAAAATCACGATCATCAAACCATCCGGCATAATATCCCCTTTCACATGATACACCAAACGATGTTTTGGCATTTGAGCCGTAAAACAGTCCGACTTTAATCACAGACGGAATACTAACCTCGGCGTTTGCTGTAATGCCTCCAATACATGCAACTGAGCATAATATACTCAGCAGCAAACAAAGTGTTTTTTTGAATTTTCTTTTCATAGATTAACGCTCCTTTAACTCAAATCCGTCCG
>CAOKIL010000003.1 GCA_948468535.1 uncultured Eubacteriales bacterium | reverse complement strand
CTTTGATGTACTGCAAGTCGCTTGAGGCTGCAGTTTCATTTTCGTTTGATATTGTAGACGGAGCTGTGCCGCATGCTGCCAGAACCGATACAGTCATAATGCCGATAAGAACAGTTGCTAAAACTTTCTTAAATTTCATTTTGTTACCTCCCAATATTTTGATTATAAACGACATAAAATGTCATTTATAAATATTACCATATGTAGAATTAAAAGTCAAGAAATTTAAATTGTACACTTAGCAGTCCTGCTTGAGCGGAACGCCGTATGCGTCAATGTTTATATGACGGCACAGTATAAGTATACCTTCGATGAATCCCCACAGACCGCCTATGCCGCATGTCACGAATGTTACGATAATTTGGATTACAGCTTTTGTTGTAAAACCAAGGTAGAAGTTATGAACTCCGTACGCACCGAGAAGTATTCCCAAAAGTCCGGCAAGCAGGCGTGACTTCTGTGTATATCCAAGGGGCGGCGTGTTCGTAGCAGCAGTATACTGAGTATAGCTGCTGTTGTTTTGATATTGATTGTTGTTTCCGGTCGGTGTTCCGCATACCGAACAAAATGATTCGTTATCCGCAATTTGCTGACCGCATTTTGTACATATTTTCATAAAAAAGCACTCCTTCTATATATTAAATAAGTTTCTGATTATTCCCCATATCACAAAGTATATTGCCAGGCAAAAAAGGATTGTAACACTCTTTTGTTTGGCAGTCTTTTTGTATATATACGCATAAGGAAGCCAAGCGCAAATATACAGAATAACTGCTGTTTCAGGGATGAACATATAGTTGAATCTAAATGCCTCCCGAAAATCTCCGCGCAATACAGCCAAAATCGCACGAGTGTTGCCGCATGCCGGACAGCGCAGATTTGTTAGTTTGTAAAACGGACAAAACATATGCAGTATGTTCAACTTTGTTATTGCATACAGTGCAATACATATGATACAAAGTCCTGCATAAACACAAATCAGTTTTACTTTATGTGACATACCGCACCCCCGCCTAAACAAGTATATCATAAACTAAATTTTATTTCAACTTATATTTTGAAATAAAATACATAAACGTAAAAAATATGTCTTGTATCACAAAAGTTTTAATGATATAATTATATCATATTTTAGTTATGAGGTACGGATTGATGTTAAGAAAAAAATTTATATATAAAACCATTACGGTATTTATATCTATTGCTGTTTTGATAATGGTCATATTTGAGTCGGCAACTTTGTTCTGCATTATAAATAATTATGAAACAAGATTTATCAGCGATGCTGAAAAGGCAATACAAAACGGATTTGTCGACAATTTAAGAACTCTGATGAATTCATCAAAACGCGAATTTATTAAACAGTATGAGCTTGAAAGTTTGATTATAACATATTCTGAGGATTTGGGTCTAAGCAGCGACCGGAAATGTTACATTCTTTCCGCGCCGGGCGGAGAGATTATTGCGCCGGGCAGTGAGACTCAGGGAGTTTTTGCAAAGACGTCAAATCTTAGTAATGCCCTCGACAGAAAGACGGTTGGCAGTGATAAAACGTATAAAAAGGATTATACGGATTATGCGTATTATGTTAAACCTTTGAATGAAGCAATAACAGACGGATATGTGATATATATCAGGGATAACAAAAATGTTCTTCGTTCTGTTACAGACAGACATTTGTGGATTTTCCTGTGGTTGTTTCTTGCCGGAGTAACGCTTTCCGTAATAGCGGCAGTGCTGTTATCAAAGTCCGTCACCGCGCCGCTCAGAAAGCTGTCGCGGCGTGCAGACAGTTTTGCGCGCGGCGTATATGATTTGCCGTCTGATACATCGCGTGAGGACGAAATCGGCTCGTTGTCGCGCGCGTTTAATCATATGGGCAGTGTAATGAGCCGCAGTATCAGCCAGATAAGCGCCGAGAAACATAAGGTTGACGTAATAATGGAGCATATTACGAATGGCATTATGGCATTTGACACAGACCAAAGGCTCATACATATAAATCCTGCAGCAAGAGAGATGTTTGAAATCGGAGACGATGAGATTCCTATGTTTGATGATTTCTTCAAAGAACTGAATGCAGGAGTTTGTATGGCTGAGTTCTTGTACCTCGACAAGTATTCGACTGAAATTCGTGACATTACTATAGATGAGAACTGTCATATAAGAATATACTTTGTGCCGTTTAAGATGAACAATGACCGAACAGCAGGGGTTGTGTGCGTTTTTGAGGACTTTACCGAGCAGTTTAATCTTGAGGTGGCAAGACGTGAATTTGTCGCAGAGGTGTCGCACGAGCTTAAAACACCACTGTTTATAATCAAGACGCATACGGAGACGCTTCTCAACGGATATATGGATGATAAGAAGATGTCGCGAAAGTTTCTGACCACAATCGAAACCGAAGCCGACAAGATGACTGCACTCGTGAGAAATCTGCTTGACCTTTCAAAATTTGACGTTCAGAAGTTTGAAATGAAAAAGCAGGTGTTTTCAATAGACAAAATGCTCAGCGGTATAGTAGGACGTTTTGCTCTTGAAGCGGAGATTGAGGATATAGAGCTTAATTACATTCCGGTCAATGAGCTTCCGCAGATGTATGCTGACCCTGAACAAATAGAACGTGCAATAGTAAACATCGTGTCAAACGCAATTAAGTACGGTGAAAAGGGCGGTCATGTGAATGTTGCTGCGGGCAGTATGTATAATGAAGTGTATATTAAGGTTGAGGACGATGGACACGGAATACCCAAAGCAGACCTTGAACATGTCTTTGACAGATTCTTTAGAGTGGATAGGGCAAGAACCCGTGAAAAAGGCGGAACAGGTCTCGGACTTTCAATTGCAAAAGAGATTATAGAGAGCCATGGCGGAAGTATAGTTATCGAAAGTGAATACGGAAAGTTCACCAGAGTAACCATAAATCTGCCAACCGCAAATGTAAATTAATGAGTTAAGCAATTCAGTGAGAATCAAAGATATTTTGCAGTTTATAAAAAAACGGTTCCGGTTATGCCGCCTGAGCCGTTTTTTGCTAATATAGGTGGTGTACATGTGATCTTAAAGGAGTTTTTTGAACAAAATCCCAAAGCTGCACTTGGCTTCTCAGGCGGAGTTGATTCGGCATACCTTTTGTATGCGGCAAAAAAATACGGAGCCGATATACAGCCGTATTATGTCAAAACAGCATTCCAGCCGAAGTTTGAGTACGCGGATGTTATGAATCTTTGTGATATGCTTGATATTGGCATAAGGACGATAGAATATGATATTTTATTAGACAGCGTTATAACATCTAATCCGAAAAACAGATGTTATTATTGCAAAATAATAATGTTTACCGCCTTAAAACATCAGGCGCAGAATGACGGATATGACTTAATAATAGACGGAACAAACGCATCTGACGACCTCTCGGACAGACCGGGCACAAAGGCTATGCAGGAACTGTCAGTGCGTTCTCCGCTCAGAGAGTGCGGACTAACAAAGGACAAAATTAGAGAGCTGTCAAAAGAAGCGGGGCTTTTTACATGGAATAAACCGTCATATTCTTGTCTCGCAACGCGTATACATACCGGACAAGCTATCACACAGAATTTGTTAAACAGGATTGAACAGTCTGAAAACTCTTTGATGTCAATGGGATTTTCTGATTTCAGGGTAAGAGTAAATAACGGTGAAGCACGCCTTCAGATTAAGGAAAATCAGTTTGAATTAGTGCTTAACAATCGCAAAGAAATATTAAGACAAATTAAACCGTATTTTAAAACAATACTTTTGGATATGAAGACGAGATAATACAATTGTTGATATTTTATAGCTATATATTAAGGAAGCTAAAGCTTCATAACTTAAGCAAAAGACAAACATAAACAAATTGTAATATTTATGCAAAGAAATTTTAAATTAAGCTATTGCATTTTAAAAATGATTGTGTTATCATATAAATATCATCGTTGGAGAGTGGGCGTATTTGACACAACGATACAGATAATTTGAACAGATTACAGTTTTTTTGATATATTACTCTCGATGGTGCATGGGTTTAGTAAAAAATAAATTAAATTTAAAGACATATTATTACAATAAATTATTATTGTAATAATACGTCGAAATAAAATCAAGGAGGGGTCTTGTAAATGAGAACCTTAAAAAGAAGTTTGGCCCTCGTTTTGGCCATTGCTATGGTTTTGACCGCATTCGGTGCAACAGTCGTTTCGGCTGCTTCATACGGTGATACATCAGGTCACTGGGCAGAGACATACATCGACACATGGTCAAATCGCGGCGTAATCCAGGGTGACGGCGGTTATTTCAGACCGGACGACACTATTACTCGTGCAGAAGTTGCACAAGTAACTCAGAACGTTATCGGTTATATGGATACAGCTGATAATAATTTCACAGACGTTGACAGCAGCGCATGGTATGCTGATGCAATACTCAAGCTTGTTGCAGCAGGCACTCTCACAGGTTATGGCGATGGTACAATGTCACCTAGCAGCTTTATGACTCGTGAGGACGCTATGACAATGCTTGCACGTGCATACGGTCTTACTGTTGAGAACAGCCAGGCTGCTATCACACAATACTCAGATTATCAGAACGTATCAGATTATGCAACAGGTTACGTAGGCGCAATGACTGCAGCAGGATATGTTGGCGGTTATAGCGATGGAACAATCAGACCTAAGGACTTTATTTCAAGAGCAGAATTTGTAAAGATTCTTGACAATATGATTAAGCTTTACATCACAGCTTCGGGTACATATGGTCCTGATTATTCCGGCGGAATCGTTATGATTAAGAGCAGCGATGTTGTGCTCAATGGTATCGTTGCAAATGGTATGGTAGTATCACCGCAGGTTGGTGGCAATGTTACAATCACAAACTGCCAGGTATCAGGTAAGGTTGTTAACCTTTCAAGCAATGCAGTAATCAGCTCAAATGTTGAAGTTTCAGAGCCTAATAATACAACAGCTCCGAACAACGTTATCGTTGGTGGTTGGGGCGGCGGTTCAACCGGTAACAGCAATGCTCAGCAGACAGTAACCGTTACATTCAGATGGGGCGATGACTTTGGTAAGGACGCACAGGTTAAAGTTTCAAAAGGAAGCAGAATCAGCGCAAGCAAAGTTCCTAATCCTTCATCAAAGGGTGACGACAACTGGAACGGTTTGTGGTACAGAAACAAGGCAAATGCTCAGTCAGGTGCAGGTACAAACTTTGACCCGACAAAGCAGAGTATAACAGGCGCTATGACTTTGTATGCAGGTCGTGCAAATGCTGTTCCGACGGACGCTCCGACAGCAAAGCCGGGTGAGCCGACAGCAACAGCAGTGCCGGGCGCACCGACAGCAACAACAGCTCCGGGCGAGCCTACAGCTACAGCAGCACCGGGTCAGCCTACAGCTACAACAGCACCGGGTCAGCCGACAGCTACTGCAAAGCCGACACCGGGAGTAAATTCATACAAGGCAACTCTTAATGTAACAGGCGGAACAGGTACACTTTCAAGCGCGGCAGCAGCGGTTGTTGCAGCAGCAGACACGACAACAAAGGTTGATGTTCCGGAAGCTGTTAAGGATTCGAATGATGAAAAAGCAAAGGCTCATGTAGCAGCCAATACAGAATTTGGTATTCAGGGTGTTATTACTGCTAAATTGGAGCATCCAACTCAGGGAAGCGGCAATGCGCAAACAATAGCCGGACAGGATTATACAAGATATATACAGGTTCGTTCAGCAGCAGTTCCTGCAGAAACAATTGAAACTAAGGATGCGGATAACACATATGTGTTGATTACACCGCAAGTAAGTGGAACAATATCTGTTGCTTACAGAGACCAGTGGGATTCAAAGAAAAGCGTTTATAAGCATTTGAAAATATCCAAGAAAACAGATGGAGCATATTCTGAAATTACAACCGCTGACTCATATGATGCATCGTTGACAGAGTCTACAGCTGACGGTTATGCTTATACAACAGTGACAGTTGCGCTGGAAGCAGGAGAAGAGTACGCACTGTGGACAACAGGTATGGGTGCTCGTACGTATGGTTTCACATACACATATGAATCAGGCGGAAGCACACCGGCAGATCCGACAACAGCTCCGGCAGACCCGACAGCAACAACAGCTCCGGCAGACCCAACATCTACAACAGCTCCGTCAGAGCCGACAGACGCTCCGAATGTATACACATTTGTAGAAGGCTCAACAGTAACCTATACCGGAACAGCCGCAAATGCCGGCGAAGTTCCGACAATCGTTGTTACAGCAAAAGACGGTTCAAAGGTTGCGGTAGACGGTGTATCATTCGTTATGCCTTCACAGGATGTAACAGTTGATGTTACATATGCAGCTCCGGTTGTTCCGACAGAAGGACCGACAGCAACAGCAACAGTTTCAGAGCCGACCGCCACAGCGGATGCTTCAGAACCTACACAGACGCCGGCGCCGAATCCGGCGGAGTTTAACACATATTATGCAAACAACGTTTATAATATGGCACAGCTCATGAGCGGTGTTACAGAAAATAGCTGGGGCGAAGCTACTGATGCAAATAAGACAAATTACGAAGCAGCAGGAAGCCCGTTTGGCGCTATTGAGAACCTCCAGAACTTTACTTCAACTATTGGCGCAGATATAACAATAAATAACTTCGTTGTTGAATCAGCAGGCGACTATGATATAAGTTTCTTGGTTCGTAAGTACAAAGACAGAGGTTTCAAGGTTGTTATCAAAAAGGACGGTGAGACAACACCTGCTTTTGAAGAGAACTTAATTCTTCCTAACGATAACGCTCAAATGGCAGAAGTAGGTACTTATGCTAATAATGCTGTAACAATTCTTCAAAAGACGGGCGTTGCACTTGCTGCAGGAACATACACAGTACAGATTCTTGAGCCGGATAATGACAAGAAAAGAGTTGGCAATCTTACAGCGGTTGCTATCACAAAGCAGGGCGAAACACCTGTATATCCGGGTAAAGTAGATGAACCGGTAGTTCCGACAGATGCACCTGCAACAGAAGCTCCGGCGACCGCAACACCTGCGCCGGCAACATCAACACCTGATGCTTCAGAAGCTACAGCAACACCGGGGGCAGATCCGACGGCTACGCCGGCAGATGCTCCGGCAACTGAGACACCTGCGCCTGCAACAGCTACACCTACAGTTGCACCGGCGACTGCAACACCTGTTGCAGATTCTGTAACATTAAGTGGTGTAATAACTCTTACCGGCATCTATAATAATGCGGATAACAAAAAAGATAAGTATAAGATGACAGCTTCTGATCTCGTTTTAGAGTTTGCTCCTGTACAGGGAGATTCTGTAGTAGCTACACTTTCAGGTGTACAGGATGGCGCTGCAGAAAATGCACTTTCTTATACAGCAGAGCTTGCTAAAGAAACAGCATATACAGCTTCTCTTAAAGATACAGATGGAAATGTATATGAGATTTCAACCGGAGCTTCTGTAACTACAGGAACAGAAGCTTCAACACAGGCTATCAATGCAGTTAAAACATATACCTATCAGGTACCTGTACAGTTCGATGAAAATAGCTATTCTCAGCTTGCAGAAGGTAAAGAATATTCGATAAGCTTCAATAAAAAGAATGATATCACTCCTGCAACTCTTAAGTTCACAAAGAGTGATGTAAACGCTGACACAAAGCTTGCCACAGTAACAGGTCACAGCTTTAAGGCAGCTGATACAGATGGTGCATCTAATAACTGGTTCCAGTCATCATTTGACGCTTCGACAGTACACAGTACATTGGGTAAAGTTACAAGTAATCAAGATACGATGGACGCAACAGGAACATCTAATCCGATTGTAAAATTCCAGACAATGAATATAAGACTTGCTTCTGCACCTTCTACTGTTGAAATTTCAGGAGAGGTGAAGGTTAACAGCTCACTTACTGCAAATATTGATCCTGTTGACGCAGCTGTAACATATCAGTGGTATACTGCTGATTCAGCAACTGCAGCAGAAGCTGATTGGACTGCGATAAACGGAGCGACAAGTGCGGCGCTTACCGTTCCTGCTGATGCAGCGGGAAAGTATATCGCTGTTAAGGTGACAGGCACAGGCCTGGCAGGTACGGCAACTGCTATTACGGCAACTGCGGCAGAGGGGGCTTCATTCACTTCATACACTTATAAATTCGCAGTTGATCAAGGAACTCAGCAGACATATAATGTGAATACAAATCTGCTTTCGAGTTCGGACGGTAATGTTGATAAAGCTATTTCGATGGTTTTACAGTGCTATTCGGCTACTTCTTATAAGGCAGAAGCTGTAAAAATAACTGACAGTACCTATAATAAGTATCGTATTGCTACCAGAGGAAGTACTGCTTTTGGTCAGTTAACATCATATGTTGATGAATCTGCAGCTGATTTTTCGTGGGGAGCTTCATATATTGACTCCACCCGCGCAAATCCGCTTATAGTTGTTAAGCCTAAAGTTAGCGGAACATTTAAAATAGTTATAGGTCAGCGTACTACTAATACTTCAACTTTCTATGTATGGGATAATAATGCAGATGCTCCGGCATATAAGTTACAAGAAAAAGGTCAAAATGAAATAAAAGAATTGATTATTTCTATGGAGGCAGGACATACATATGTTATGGGTCATACAGGAACAGGTGATGGTGCGGTTTATGCAGCAGAATTCACAACAACTGAGGCTTTGCCTGAATAATATTTAAGATAATTAAAAATCTTAAAACATATTTGAAAGTTTAGAATTTTTAACACCGCATGGGATTGTACCATGCGGTGTTTTTGTGTTTCCATTACAGAAAACATAATTATTGGATTTTCTGCCTTTTTATTGTAAAACATATGCCGGTGCAAGATGTTGACTGTTTTTAATAGTTATGTTATTATATAGCTGGAGGTATTTTTATGAGTGAGAATTATAGCGCTCGGGGTGGAGGCGTCGAGCGCAATTGGGCGGGCGATAATAACTTGATTGAAATAGGCAAAATAGTAAATACCCATGGCATACGCGGTGAGGTTAAAATTCAGCCGTGGTGCGATGACCCGTATATATTTGATGAGCTTGAATATCTGATTATTGACGGCAAAAAATATGATATAGTCAAAAACCGTATGCACAAAAACTGCCAGATAGTGCAGTTAGACGGAATTATGAATATGAATGATGCAGAACTCATGCGAAACAAAATTGTGATGATTGAACGTGATGCTTTTGATTTGCCTGACGGCAGATATTTTATAACGGACATTGAAGGTTTGACCGTGCGTGAAGAAAGCGGCAGAGTTCTGGGCGTGGTTGATGAGGTTATAAAGACGGGCAGCAACGATGTATATTCACTCAAAGACACGTTTAACAATAAGCCTATTCTTATACCGGTAATTGACAGTGTTGTTTTAGAGACAAACGTCACTGATGGATACATCACAGTCCGCCTGCCAAACGGCTTGATTGAGGAATGTTAAATATGTAACTGCTTTATAATAAAAATATAATATGAAATGCAAAAGAATTACGTAAAAACATGACACCGCAAGAGAAAAGACTGTGGTATGATTATTTATCAAAATATCCAATAAGGTTTCAAAGGCAAAAAACAATAGGTAATTATATCGTTGACTTTTATTGTCACAAGGCTATGCTTGCGATTGAACTGGACGGTTCACAGCATTATACCGAGCAAGCGATCCAATATGATAAAAACAGAACACGTTGTTTATCAACAATGGGAGTTAACACATTAAGAATACTAAATATTGATGTAGACAGAAATTTTGAGGCAGTTTGCAAATTGGTAGACAACATGGTGAAAAGCAGAATTATAGAGATTAACAAAATATAGGAGAGTTTGTAGGCAATGAAAGCCTCCCTCGGGAGGGAGGTGTCAGTCGAAAGACTGACGGAGGGAGCACGGCGAAAACTATTCAAAAGTACTATGTATACGGGATAAGTAACTTGTTAAATCCACTTAATTAGTGCCTGCAAACAGCTTTCGCAAATCTCCTTCCGTCATACTTCTCATGCCACCTTCCTCTCGAAGGAAGGCTTAATACATCATACCTAAGGCTGAACGCCAACTCCGATGATTTGAGGACAAGCATTAGTTTGAGAATGCACACACTACGTGTGTGGTCACACCTCTCGGAGGGAGCCTTAATAATATATTACAAGCGATGTGAAAAATAACAAGAAAAGGAATAAATTCATGAAATTCGATATATTAACGCTGTTCCCTGAGATGTTTGAGGCAGTCCTTGATTCGAGCATTATCGGCAGGGCAAAAGATAAGGGGTTGATTGTTCTAAACTATATACAAATCCGTGACTTTGCGTTTAACAAGTACAGGCAGGTTGATGATTATCCGTATGGCGGCGGCGCTGGGATGGTTATGCAGGCAGAACCGATATATCAGGCGTATTTGAGTGTGGCGGACGGGCTTGACTATAAACCGCATACGATATATATGTCACCGCAGGGGAGGACATTTCGCCAGTCCAAGGCGGTACGGCTTGCAAAAAAATATAATCATATTGTTATTATTTGCGGTCATTATGAAGGGGTTGACCAGCGCGTTCTTGACGAGATTGTTGACGAGGAAGTATCGATAGGCGATTTTGTACTGACCGGAGGCGAGATAGCCGCAATGGCAGTGGTTGATGCGGTGTCCAGAATGATACCGGGTGTGCTCAAATCCGAGGAGGCGTTTTCAGAAGAATCGCATTACTGCGGACTTTTGGAGTATCCCCAATATACGCGCCCGGAGGTATGGCATGGTATGACGGTTCCGGAAACATTGATGAGCGGACATCACAAGAATATAACGGCGTGGAAGAGAAGGAAGTCTATAGAGAACACATTTCACAAACGCCGCGGTATGCTCGCCAAAGCGTCTCTAACCGATGAAGAACGAGATTATGTCGAAAGACTGAAAAATAAATAACGAATAAAAGGACAAGCAGATTAAATTTTCTGCTTGTCCTTTTCTATAAAAGTTTGTTTACATTTTTTTATAAAACAGTTGTTTTTTGTCTTAATGTGTGGTAAAATTAAAATAACTGTAATTATATTAGTAGGTTAAGTGGCATTATAATATATAGAAAGGTGGCTAAATCATCAATGAAATGCGAAAAGTGCGGTGCAGAGATACCGGCTGGCAGTGAAAATTGTCCCAGCTGTAATAATATATCCGATAAATCAATTGATAATAAACAGAGTGATTCACAGTCTAAGACGAAAGCGGCGGACTCAGTTCAAACAGTGATAAATACAGGCGCGAATGAGAGCGGCGCTTCGGAGCAGAACAACAAAGAAAATACCGCGGATTCAGATTCTGAGTTTGAGCTCCGTTATTCAAGCGCATTTGAAAAATCAGGCTCAGGAGATAATGAATATAAGATTGATGAAGAACTCAAACGCAAGCGTGAAGCGCGTTATGACGAGAGCTTTTCAAACATGACAAATGATGAGAAAATAAAAGCTCTTGAAGCGGCACGTCTTGCGCGCAAAGAAAAGCGTGATAGAAAACTTGCCAAGAAGGACAACGGCGGATTTTTAGGTTCGCTGCTAAACGGCAGCGAAAGATCAGAAAAACCCGTTGCTTCGGCTGTAAAAACTGAACGTGAAGTATCGGAAAACACAGATTTTGTGTCATTTGACAGCGAAGCTGCATCCGGCTCAGATAAGTCTGATGATTTGTCAAAGACAGTATTAATGGACACCGATGAGGTGAAAAAAGAACTTGCCAAAAGTTCTGCGGGAAGCAAGTCGGCATCAAAGTCTATAATTGACAAGATTAAGGGATTCAATTTAAAACCGAACCTCGGAATTATTTTGGGTTGTATTGTTGCGGTTTTGGTAGTAGGCGTGATTATTGCTTCTGTTAATATGGCGTCAAAGGCAGGATACGGCGAACCCGAGACTCCTACTGTTTATGCCAAAGGCAACGAGCTTTACGGTTTTTATGACGGCAAGGAAGTACAGCTCAGCCAGAACTTCATAGCACAAGACTTTGAAGATCAGAACGAGTCTGATGAACGCATAAAAGAAAAGGATTTAATCCATTATTCATCCGGCGGTGAAGTGACATACTATATTGATACTGCGGATATGAACGAAAAGAGCGGTTCGCTCAAGTATGTTAAAAATAACAAGAAAAAATCTATCGAAAGTATAGCAAACAATGTATACTATGATGTAAGAGTTTCAGATGACGGAACAGGAGTTTTGTATCTTACCGGAGCTGACAGCTCGGGAATGGGCGGAACGCTGAACTATTGGTCGCCGGTTACCAAAAAATCGGTTAAGATAAGCAATAATGTAAATATTGGAAACTTTATGTTTATCGGAGACGATAACGTAGCTGCATATATAAGTGAGTATAACAGTGAAAATTCGGTTGGAGATTTGCATGTTGCTTATATTACAAAAGGCGAGATTTCGGAATCCAAGAAGATTGAATCGGATGTATATAAGGTTTTCGGGGCTAATCCGTCGGGTAAAACTGTCGTTTATGCAAAGGGTTATAACAATACAAATAAGTGCTTTGATGTCTATATGATGAAGGAAAACTCAAGTGAGGCAGTTCTTGTCACGGACGGTTCAAGATGCGAGCCTATTATTGCAAAGACGACAGATAACATGTTTGTCGGCGGAGGCTATGAGAACTATTATCAGACATTGTATTATGCAAGTTTGGAGAGCGGTCAGAAGGAAAAGATAGCGTCCGGTCTGACAGAGCTGATTGAAATCAGCAAGGATGAGCAGGCGGTTGTATTCAGAAAGGCGAACGCTGAAGGTACGGCTTTTGATTACTTCTATGCACACCAGACAGGAAGCGATGCACAGGAGCTTGCGATGAACGTCACGGTTCTGGATGACGAGGACCACAAGAGAGTATGCCAGTTTGATATCAACGATGACTTTACAAAGGCGGTATATATTCAGGGATATGACACTGCAAATGAAAGCGGAACTTTGTTCACTGTTTCAATAAACAACAGCAGTGTTTCATCAGATAAAAAAATCAGCGACACAGCATACTCGTGCAACCTGACACCTGACGGAAGTACAATCAGATATGCAGATAATTATGACGTAGCATGGAATTTAGTTACGCTTAACGCATACAACGGCGAAAAATCAACAATTCTTGCTGAAGAAGTTGGCGCAGGAGCGTTTACTTTTGATAAAGCAGGAGAATATATAGTGTATGCTAAGAATTACAGCTTGGAAAACAGAACAGGCGATGTATATTGTGTGGATAACAAAGGCAAGACAAGAGACGTTGTAGATAATGTAAGCTCGTACGGTCTTAAAGGAAACGGCGAGATTGTATACAGTGAAAAAGTAAACGATGCTGATACCAACCTTTTCTTTGCCGCGCCGAACGGCAAGAGGTCAAAGTGTATTGATAAGGGTGTGTCAAAGGTTGTTTCATATTAAAGTTATTTAAGTAAAGCTATGAACTATAAATATTCTGTGGAATTAAAAAACATCAAGAGGCTGGGAATAATGGGCGGAAGTTTTGATCCGCCTCATATTGGGCATTTTCTTATGGCAGAGACGGCTATAACCGAGCTTGGACTTGAAAGGGTGCTGTTTATTCCGACCGGAAAGATTGTTTATAAGTCAGATAATGATCGCGCAGGCGGCATGGACAGGTATAAAATGTTAAAGACCGTGGTTGACCGAAACCCCGGTTTTTGCATTACCGATATGGAAGTCTCTCAGAAAGAGACCACATATACGGCGAATACCTTAAAGCGTCTGAAGGCAGAATTGCCTGATGCAAGACTTAATTTTATTGTCGGAGCGGATTCGCTTGATTATATGGACAAATGGTACAGTCCCGAAATTATATTTGAGCTTTGTACTGTGGCGGCAATGAAACGTTCAACTATACCCGAAAAACGTTTTTTGGGTAAAGTAGAGTATTTGAGAGCTAAGTTTTCAGCAGATATAAGGATTGTCGATATGCCTTTTGTTGATGTTTCTTCAACAGACCTGCGCGAGAGGATTAGAAGTGGAGAGTCAATCAGATATTTCTGCGATGATGAGATTATTGAATATATATCAAGAAATAACTTATATAAAACAAATTAGTATGTGAGTCGGAGGTGTTAGCAGTGACAGGAATCGAGGAGATTAAGGCGGAGCTTAGTAAAATCCTTAGTGATAAGAGGTATGTTCATTCTCTTGGTGTGGCAGATGAGGCAAAGAAGTTGGCGGGTAAGTACGGTGTTGACGAAAACCGTGCGTACCTTGCAGGTCTGGTTCATGACTGTGCAAAAGAGGTTCCGCCGCATGATATGGAAGGTATTTTGAAAACCAAGTATGGCGTTTCGGTTGACAGTATGTCAAAGTTGACACCAAAGATTCTCCACGGAGTTCTCGGCGCGTGTGAAGCGCAGAGCAAGTTCGGGATTTATGACCCGGAGATTCTTGACGCGGTAAAGTATCATACAACCGGCAAGGGCAATATGAGTATGCTTGCAAAGATAGTTTATATTGCTGATTACATAGAGCCAAATCGTGACTTTGACGGTGTTGACGAACTCCGCCGTCTGGCATATACAAATATAGACGAAGCAATAATAAAAGGAATTGATGATACTATTACAGATTTAATCAAACGCGGTCTTTTGCTTCATCCCGATACTATACACGCAAGAAATGATTTAGTGATCAAACGCGCTCAAAAAAAGTAAGAGAAGAACCGGATTAAGGAGATTTATTAATGAAGAGAAAGTCATCACCAAACCGCATAGTATCGATAATTATACTTGTCGTGTTTGTGGTTGTTGGTTTTAATATGGGCAGATCGATATTTGGTGATAATGCAAAGTCTCGGCTTAGTGATGTGACTAACTTGCTTGTTGCCGGAGTGGATATTGACGGGTACAGAACCGACCTTATACTGTTTGTTCAGGTGAATAATATAAACAAGAAGGTCAGTGTGCTTCAAATTCCGCGTGATACCAGAGTTCAGAACAGGCGAAATGACAAAAAGATTAATTCATCGTATTTTAGCGGTATAAATACACTGAATAACGAGGTGGAAAGTGTTATTGGAATGAGAGCAGACTTTTTTGCAACGATAACATTTGACGCATTCCGTGAAATTGTTGATGCGCTTGGCGGCGTAACAATTGACGTACCGATTGATATGAATTATCATGACCCGGTACAGGGGCTCACGATTGAGCTTGACAAGGGCAGACAGAAGCTTGACGGTGAACATGCCATGATGTTTATGCGGTTCAGAAAGAACGATGACGGTACAGGCTATGCCATGGGCGATATTGACAGAAATGCGGCACAGAAGCAGTTTTATTCTGCGGTAATGAAGAAGGCTATAAGTCCGATAGGGCTTGTAAAAGCGCCGGTTCTCTACAGTACAATTATGAAGAACACTACAACTGACCTAAATAATGCCGAAGTCAGAGAACTCATGTTTGACGTGTTCACAATCGGGAAGAATAATATAAACATATATCAGCTTCCGGGCGACTCGAAGTACATAGGCGGAGTTTCATACTTTGTGCATGACAGCGCAGAAACAAAGGCGCTTATGAATAAGTATTTTAAATAGTCCGATCACAGAAAGGAAAACATATATGGCTTGCAAAAATGATGTAGTAAATAAAATAGTAAAAATTCTGGACAGCAAAAAAGGAAAGGATATAACTGTTATTGATATATCGGCATTGACCACAATGACGGAATATTTTGTTATTGTTACAGGCGGTTCTGATACACAAGTCAAAGCGCTGTGTGATAATGTAGAAGAAGAACTTGAAAAGGAGGGTATCACCCCGACAAATAAAGAGGGATACAGAACTGCCCAGTGGATACTTCTCGGTTATGACGATGTTGTTGTGCATATCTTCTGCGGTGACACGCGCGAGTTTTATGATATTGAGCATGTTTGGCAGGATGGAATTAATATTGACATGAACGATGTATTGTCGTAAAATATAATATGACAAATTCTGCGGACAGCATAACTATAACTAAATTAAATCGGAAGGGTTGATATAGATTGAAATATGATTTTAAGAGTATAGAAGAAAAATGGCAGAAGAAATGGTCGGACAGCGGTGAGTTCAAAATTGATGAGAACACCGATAAACCAAAATACTATACACTGGAAATGTTTCCTTATCCGTCAGGTAATCTGCATATGGGACATGTGCGTAACTACTCAATCGGTGATGTTGTTGCAAGATACAAAAAGATGCAGGGATTTAACGTGCTTCATCCAATGGGCTGGGATTCGTTCGGGCTTCCGGCTGAGAATGCCGCAATAAAGAACGGTCTTGACCCGGCTGACTGGACTTGGTCAAATGTAGACAATATGCGTGGTCAGCTTCAAAGACTTGGATTCAGTTATGACTGGGACAGAGAGGTGGCTACTGCAAAGCCGGAATACTACAAGTTCACGCAGTGGATGTTTGAGCAGCTTTATAAGCATGGTCTTGCATACAAGAAAAAGTCGTATGTAAACTGGTGTCCGTCATGTGCGACAGTTCTTGCAAATGAGCAGGTTGTAAACGGAAAGTGCGAACGCTGCAAAAGCGAGGTTGGAAAGAAGGACTTAGAACAGTGGTTCTTTAAAATTACAGACTACGCTCAAAGACTTCTTGACGATATAGATAAGCTTGACGGCTGGCCGGATAAGGTTAAGTCGATGCAGACCAACTGGATTGGCAGAAGTGAAGGTGCAGAGGTTAAGTTTAAGATTGACGGCAGAGACGACTATTTGACCGTATATACAACAAGACCCGATACAATTTTTGGCGTGAGCTATATGGTAATTGCTCCTGAACACCCGGTTATTGATGAACTGATAAGCGGAAGTGAGACAGAAGCACAGTGCCGTGAGTTTATCAAAAAGGTACAGTCGCAAAGCGAAATTGTACGTTCTGCAACTGATACCGAAAAGGAAGGCGTGTTCACAGGCACATATCTTATTCATCCTTTCACAGGTGATAGAATTCCGCTTTATTTGGCTAATTATGTATTCCTTGACTATGGCACAGGTATAGTTATGGGCGTTGCCGCTCATGACCAGCGAGATTTTGACTTTGCAAAGAAGTATAATCTGCCGATTAAGATAGTTATTCAGCCTGAGGGTCAGAACATGAAGTCTGAGGATATGACCGAGGCATTTGCCGCTGAGGGCATAATGGAAAACTCAGGTCAGTTTGACGGAATGAACAATAAGGATGCTTTAAAGACGATTATTGAATATTTAGAAGAAAACGGAATAGGCGAGAGAAAAGTTAACTTTAGGCTCAGAGACTGGCTTATTTCGAGACAGAGATATTGGGGAGCGCCAATTCCGGTGATATATTGTCCGCATTGCGGTGAGGTTTTGGTTCCGGAAGAACAGCTTCCTGTACTGCTGCCGCAGAACGTAAAGTTCACAGGACAGGGTCAGTCACCGCTCAGCGAGTGCGAGGACTTTGTCAATACCGTTTGTCCAAAGTGCGGTGCACCGGCAAAGCGTGAGACTGATACCATGGATACGTTTGTTTGTTCGTCATGGTACTTCCTGCGCTACTGTGACCCGCATAACGACAAGATGCCGTTTGACAAGGACAAGGCGGACTACTGGATGAATGTTGACCAATACATCGGAGGGGTTGAACATGCAATTCTGCATCTGCTCTATGCGCGGTTCTTCACAAAGGCGCTTCATGATTTTGGATATATTGACTGCTGTGACGAGCCGTTCAAGAACCTGCTAACGCAGGGGATGGTCTTAAAAGAAGGCACAAAGATGTCAAAGTCACTCGGCAACGTTGTCAGTCCTGAGGAAATCATAGAGAAGTACGGAGCAGACACGGCAAGATTGTTCATCATGTTTGCGGCTCCGCCGGAACGTGATTTGGATTGGAATGATACAGCCGTTGAGGGCGCTTACAGATTTTTAAATAGAGTTTGGAGAGCTGTTGATGACCTCAAAGAATATTTAACAGACGAAAAGCCAAATCAGTCAGACCTGAATGAGGATGAAAAGAAGCTGCGTCTTGCGGTTCACTCGACAATTAAAAAGGTAACATATGACTGTGACAGATTTAACTTCAATACAGCTATAAGTTCAATTATGGAGATGGTCAATGCGCTTTATGTGTATAAAGAAAAGACCGAAAAAGAGAATTATAACAAAGCCGTTATCACAGAAGCGGTTAACGCACTGATAGTATTGCTCAGTCCGTTTGTGCCTCATATTACTTCTGAGCTCTGGGAGATGATAGGCAAGACGTCAAATCTTTCGGTTGAGAAGTGGCCTGAATATGATGAGGATGCGCTTGTTGTAAGTGAGATAGAAATCGTCCTCCAGATAAACGGTAAGATAAGAGACAAGATAAAGATTGACCCGAATCTCTCACCGGACCAGATGAAGGAACTGGCTATGTCAAGCGATAGGATTAATGAGCTTATTGACGGCAAGGAAGTTGTAAAATGTATTGCAGTGCCTAAAAAGCTGATAAATATCGTGGTTAAGTAATCATAGCCGCAAATTGCAATAAGGGGATTTTGCTGATTTTATGAAAAGAAAACGAACCAAAAGAAACAGAAGACGCAGGCGGATTCTTGCTTTGATTGTGTTGATAGCTGTCGCGGCTGCGGTTTTGGTTCCGTACTTGACTGAACCGGGGATTCCGGTGTTTATGTATCACTGTGTTGCGGACGAGCCTCGCGATGGTGACGAAAACCTGTATGTTCGTCCGGCTCAGCTTGAAGAGGAGTTTCAGTTCTTATCGGATAACGGATATACTACTCTGTTTTCGGATGAGTATGAAGATGCATACAGTACTCATAAGCCGGTTATTCTTACATTTGATGACGGATATGAGGATAATTATATTGAGCTTTTCCCATTGCTCAAAAAGTATAAGATAAAGGCGACAATCTTTGTCGTGGCTGCAAATATTGGGCAAAAGGATTATCTAAAAGAATATCAGATTAAAGAGATGGTCAAGAGCGGACTGGTGAGCATCCAGAGTCATACCCAAAATCACATAGATCTGTCGAGTGTCGATGTGGAAACTGTAGACCGTGAGTTTCGCGAATCCTGTGCGGCGCTTTCCAAAATATCAGGCAAGAATGTTACTACGCTTTCGTATCCCGGCGGATATTTTAACAAGGATGTAATCCGAGAGGCGGAGCGGTATTTTACATATTGTTATGCAATTGATACAAATGAGTATAGTAAGGACAATCACTATGAGATTTCACGCGGCGGAGTTTTCAGAAACACAACGCTTGAAGGTTTTACAATAGCGATTGAAACATATTCACAGAGTCGTTTTTACCGTGAATTATTAAAGTTTAAACATAAGTATTTTACTAAATAAAAAGATGTATCGGTTAAGATACATCTTTTTTATTAATTTCAGGTATATCGGTACGTCCGATAAGGTAATCAACTGAGCAGTCAAGATAATCTGCTATTTTATTAATTGTCTCCAAACTCGGCAAAAATCCGCGTGACTGCATGGTTGATAAAGTATTTTTACTAAGACTGCATTCAGACAGCATTTTACCGATTAAGATATTCTGTTTTTTGGCAGTTTCTTTAATTCGATTTGATATATTCAGTGAATCGAACATAAAATCACCTCTTCGGAGATGTATTTTTTTTATTAATTTCAGGTATATCGGTACGCCCGATAAGGTAATCGACCGAGCAGTCAAGATAATCTGCTAAAATGTGTATTTTTTCAACAGAGGGTATTTGACCTTTCTTCATATTATCAAAAATACTCTTATTTAGGTTAGCATTTATTAATAATTTATTTTTAGATAAACCTAATTCATTTGCTATTGACATAATTCGTTCTTCAATTATTTGTAAATTATACATATAATCATCCTTATATATTTGTGTAAAACGACAAATTCCTTGAAATAACGGAAAATTCTATTGACTTCCGTGTATTCACGTGATATAATATAATCAAGTTATAAAACAAATAACTTAACAGTGCAAAAGCTATTGCAAACATATCTCAAATTTATATTAATACGCCCAAACAGATTTTGAGATACAAGTAAGTCGTTGTTAAATTATTATACCAACACAATTATACAACATTTTACTTTAATTTGCAACAATTTTGTACACTCTTTAATTTGCAGTTGCGACATATTTAATCTATAGGTATGATAATCAAGGCAAAAGGAAACGACCTCTTATGAGGCGTTTTCTTTTGCTAATTATTTCTGCAAATTTATACAAAATAAATTTGTCAAATTATTGACAATTAGGCACTTTTCTTATATAATAAAAATGAGTTATTCTGATGCTTTAATATTTTGAATCAATTTAAAATAAGATATATAGATTGTGTTAAATGTTAGTATAAGTTTTTACTTCAATACAAATAAGGAGTTGTGGAAATGGAAATCAGAGTGTGTATAGGAAGTTCGTGTCATTTGAGGGGTTCATATGACATAATCAATCTTATGAAGAGCGGTATAGAGAAGAATAATCTTGAGGACAAGGTTAATCTTGCGGCAGCATTTTGTCTCGGCAAGTGCGGAGACGGCGTCAGCATAAAGATAGATGAGCAGGTAATCAGCGGTGTTACTGCCGAGAATTTTAACGAAGTATTTGATACATATGTTTTGAGCGCGGTTTAAAGTGATATTTACATAAAGGTGGTACACTATGCAAAATTGTATACAGCTTGAAAAATCAAATTGCAAGAATTGTTATAAATGCGTCAGGTATTGTCCCATGAAGTCAATCAAGGTGGTTGACGGTCATGCTGAGATAATACCCAAAGAATGTATATTATGCGGAAAGTGTTATGTTGTATGTCCTCAGAACGCAAAAAGGCTCAGAGATGATACGGATGGTGTGAAAGCTCTGTTTGAAAGCGGCAGAGAAGTTTATGCGTCGATTGCTCCGTCATACATAGCAAATTACGAGAACATAAACTTTTCAATTATCAAAGATGCGCTGCTTAAATTGGGCTTTAAATATGTTCAGGAAACCGCTGTCGGCGCTACTGTGGTGAAAAAGGAATATGAAAAGATGATAAAGGACAGAAGTCAGAACGTTATCATATCGTCTTGCTGCCACAGTGTTAATACGCTTATCCAAAAGCGTTATCCCGGACTGATTAAGTATTTGGCAAAAGTCCTGTCGCCTATGCAGGCTCATGGCAAGCTGCTTAAAGACGAGCATGAGGGCTGCTGCACAGTGTTTATCGGTCCATGTATTTCTAAAAAGGACGAAGTCGATAAATATCCGGGATATATAGACTATGCCCTTACGTTTGACGAGCTTAATAATTGGATGGAAGAGAAAAATGTCGAGTTTGATTATTCTATCCCTGACACGTCAGACGGAGGCAGAGCCAGATGGTTTCCGACCAGGGGCGGAATAATCGAGAGTATGGATATAGACGAGGATTTCTCGTATTTCAGTGTTGATGGCGTTGATGACTGTATGAATGCTCTTGAGGATATACAGAGCGGCAATATAGAAAACTGCTTTGTTGAAATGAGCGCGTGCGAGAGCAGTTGTATCGGCGGACCTATCATGAAGCATGATAAGGTTTTCCATGTGAGCAGTTGTCTCACGATAGGAAAGACCGCAGGAAAAAATGACTTTGATGTCGCCCAGCCTGAGGACGGGCTTAACAAGGTGTTTGATATAGAATTTATCAGGCGGACTATGCCGGGCAGTGCAGCGATTGAGGAAATCCTGCACCGTATGGGCAAGAAAACAAAAGAACAGGAACTCAACTGCGGAAGCTGCGGATATCCTACTTGCCGTGATAAGGCAATAGCCGTACTAAACGGCAAAGCCGATATGGAGATGTGCCTGCCGTTTTTGAAAGAAAAGGCAGAATCATTCTCTGATACGATAATAAATAATACGCCAAACGGTATTATTGTTCTGAGTGACAGTCTTGAAATTCAGCAGATTAATAAGTCGGCGCAAAGAATTATGAATATCAAAAATGCGCATGATTTGGTGGGCGAGCCGGTTGTCAGGATATTGAATCCGACAGACTATATGGTTGCTATGACAAGCAATAACCGCAGCAGTGAGCCAAAGCGCAAATATTTGACCGAATACCAGAAGTATGTTGATGAGACTATAATATATGATTCTGAATATCATATCATAATGAGCATAATGAAGGACGTAACAGACGAAGAGCAAATGCGTGAAAAGAAGTCACAGCAAAGTCTGAATGCTATAGAGATTACCGACAAGGTAGTAGAAAAGCAGATGCGTGTAGTACAGGAGATAGCATCGCTGCTCGGTGAGACCACAGCCGAGACAAAAATTGCCTTGACTAAGTTAAAGGAGACAATGATTCAGGATGAATGATTTGTTTGCTGATGTCGGATATGTAAGTCTGAATCATGTGGGAGAGGAACTTTGCGGCGACATGGTCGAGGTGGTACGCAAAGACAATGAGCTTATTGTGGTACTGGCAGACGGACTTGGCAGCGGAGTTAAAGCAAATATTCTTTCGACGCTGACGTCAAAGATTATTTCAACTATGATAGCCGAAAATATGAGTGTGGACGATTGTGTTGCTACAATTGCGGCGGCTCTTCCTGTGTGCAAGAAAAGAGGCGTTGCATATTCAACATTCACAATAATGCGGTTTATCGAAAACACCGAAGCCGAGATAATTCAGTTTGATAACCCTGCGGTTATACTTCTCCGTAAAGGAAAGAACTATGAATATCCTATGAACGAGCGTGTAATCGAAGGAAAGAAGATATTAGAATCAAGAATTTCTCTTGAACAGGACGATGTGTTTATCGCCATGAGTGACGGTGCTATATATGCCGGTGTAGGACAGGTACTGAATTACGGCTGGCAAAGGGAAAATATTATCGCATTTGTTGAAGCCAATTATGATTACAGACAAACTGCCAAGATAATCGCATCGAGTATAACGGACGAATGTAATCATCTGTATGACATGAAGCCGGGTGACGATACAACCGCTGTTGCAGTTCAGATCAGAAAGCGTAAGCCGTGTAATCTGTTGTTTGGTCCGCCCAAGGATCAAAATGACGATAATAAAATGCTGGCGCTGTTCTTTTCAAAGCAGGGCAAGCATATCGTATGCGGAGGCACAACATCAAAGATAACCGCAAAGTATTTGGGCAAGGAAATAGTTACGCGTGTTGATTATTCCGACCCAACAATACCGCCGGCGGCATCAATTGAAGGTGTTGATTTGGTAACCGAGGGTGTTATAACTATGGCGCGTGTACTTGACTATGCCAAAAATTATCTTCAGGACAACTCGCTGTTTGAGAAGTGGGAGAAGCAGAATGACGGCGCAAGTGAGATTGCCAGACTGCTGTTTAAAGAGGCGACGGATATAAACTTATTTGTCGGCAGGGCTCAGAATCTGGCGCATCAGAAGTCGGATTTAAATATAAGCTTCAGCATAAAGTCAAAAATTGTTGAAGAACTGACGCAGTGCCTTGAAGATATGGGCAAGAACGTAATAGTAAACTATTTTTAAAATTAATATATAATTGAGCAGTTTATTTTAACGGGGGTTTAAAATGAGTAACGAACAAAATGTAAATAACAAAAAATCAAACAAGACAGTTGCAACAACTCTCAGAAAGTTCGATACAAAAGTTCAGTATTTGAAGTATAAGGTGTTGCGTGAGGTTGCACGTCATACATATGATGATACTTTAACACAGAGTTTTAACGATATTGCAAAAACTATTGTAAAAGATAAGGCGACAATGCGCTGCTGTATTTACAAAGAGCGTGCTATTGTAAGTCAGAGAATTGAAATGGCAAGCGGCGGACATAAAGAAAAAGATAATATCGTTGAGGTTCTGGATATTGCCTGCGATGAATGTCCGATAGGCGGTTATGAAGTTACACAGGCATGCCGCGGATGTCTTGCTCACAGATGCGAGGACGTATGCAAACGCGGAGCGATTACGTTTGACGAAAACCAGAAGGCGCATATAGATAAGTCGAAGTGTGTAGAGTGCGGTATGTGTGCAAAGGTTTGTCCGTATAATGCAATTTCTAATACACAGCGTCCGTGTGTCAAAGCTTGTAAGGTTAAGGCAATAAGCATGGATGAGAATAATGCGGCGGTTGTTGACGAGAGCAAATGTATCAACTGCGGAGCATGTGTATATCAGTGTCCGTGGGGAGCGCTCAGCGATAAGTCTTATATAATAGAAGTCGTAAACCTGTTAAAGAATTATGCAGGAGACACAAAGACGCGTCTTTATGCTGTTGTTGCTCCGTCTATTTCGGGTCAGTTCTCGTATGCGGACATTACGCTGGGTCAGGTTGTTACCGGAATAAAGCAGCTCGGTTTCCACAGCGTTGTTGAGGCTGCCTTGGGAGCGGATATGGTTGCGTATAACGAGGCAAAAGAACTTGCTGAAAAAGGCTTCCTGACAAGTTCGTGCTGTCCTGCGTTTGTTGATTTTGTTGAAAAGAACTTCCCGGAGCTTAAAGATAATATATCTCATAATCTGTCGCCTATGGCAGAGATTTCAAAGTATATCAAAGAGAACGATCCGGGGGCAAAGGTTGTGTTTATAGGTCCGTGTACTGCAAAGAAGGCGGAGATAAGAAAAGATAATATAAAACCGTATGTAGATAGCGCACTAACATTTGAAGAACTTCAGGCGCTGTTTGACGCAAAGGGAATCGAACTCACAGAGCTCGGCGAGTCTGAGCTCAACAATGCATCATACTATGGAAGAATTTTTGCACGCTGCGGTGGACTTGCCGAGGCGGTGCAGGAAGCGCTGAAGGAACAGGGAAATGAGGACTTTGAGCTTCATGCCGTATCATGTGACGGTATTGAGGAGTGCAGAACTGCACTGCTGAAAGCGTCAAAGGGTATAGGAAACGTGAACTTTATTGAAGGTATGGCATGTGTCGGCGGATGTATTGGCGGTGCAGGATGTCTGACACATGGTCCGAAGAATAAGCTTGAGGTTGATAAGTATGGTAAGCTTGCGATGGAAAAAACTATTACCGATTCAATAAAGAACCTTTAACGCAAACAAATAATATACTTGACAAACTCAGCAATATGTTTTATAATTAAGTTGTGAAATTAAGAAATCAATGTTTATAAAAAAGAGGTGAAAGTAATGGCTTATCAAATTGGGGAAGAGTGCATCAAGTGTGGTGTATGTGCAAGCGAATGTCCTGTATCATGTATTTCTGAAGGTGATGCTACATATGAAATCAATCCGGACGAATGCATAGATTGCGGAAACTGTGCAAATGTTTGTCCTGTTGACGCTCCTAAGGCATAATTTTGCTGATTTTAAGAATCGTTCTTGTGCGGAGCGATTCTTTTTTATTGAGTTTATATTTAAATATAACACAAAACGGCCTCAATTTTGAGGTCGTTTTGTGTTAGTCGTATGATTTAACTGTATAAATTTTAAATTATAGTAATGTGATTTACATATTATGCGTTACATAATTTCCGATTTTGTCAATAGCGTAATTTTCGTCTGCGCCTTCGGTTATAAATTTAATGGTTTCCCCGCACTGAGCACCGAGGCTCAGTAGTACAAATAATTTTTTGATGTCAGCGACATGGTTATCTTTTACTACATATGTCTGACAGTCATGCTCACCGGCAAGTTTTATCAAGTCAAGCGCCGGTTTAGCAGCTAAATCATACTTGTTTGTGATAGTGTATGAAAATTCTCTCATAACCATTCCTCCTGTACTATCGTATACAGCAAACCGCTGCATATCAAACTTTGATGATTATTCCCCTTATCATGTATTATTAAACTACCTTTTTGCCCAAAAGTCAAGTTATAATCTATCCAAGATTTTTTACATCAAAAAATCTTTTTTGGATAATTTTTTAGTTATTTTTAAAGACTGGCAATAGAAATAATAGAAATGAGTGGCAATTTTGTTGATTATGTCGAAGAGTATTACAGGATATTTACAGATGTATTAAGCCGAGATGTCATAAGTAACAAATCATACTGTTTTTCAGATTTAATTTTTAAAGATTGAAATTAATGGTAATATTCTAAAATCTTTAGCATATTTTAAATAAAGATTAAGACAGAAGTGTTGTGCATATAAGGAGCGTTTGATTATGAAATCGGTAAAAAGAATTTTTAAAAATGTACATAAAAAACCGTTACAAGAAAATACAGACGTAATTAAACCTCTAAAAGACAGTATAAGACAGATAGTGATAAAAGATAAAATAGAAGATAAAATAGAAGATAAATTATAAATATCTCCTTAAAATATAAGCGGTGTCCAGCTAAAAATAGGGTGCCGCTTAGAAATTTTGTCAGATTTTTATATATTTTTGAGTATTTACATAAAATCCTATAAAAATAAAATATCTTGCTGTGTTTGATATATATATTTTATCTAAAATCTCAGATTTTTTAAAAATATGTATTGCAAAATTCTTTTGTTTGTTATATAATAGACAAGTAAGTTGATGGAGATAAAAATTATCAACTGATAAGAGAAAAGTATGGAGGTCTTAAAAATGGCTAAGGATAAAGTGATACTGGCTTACTCCGGCGGTCTTGACACATCTATCATTATTCCGTGGCTTAAAGAAAACTACGATTATGATGTAATCGCTGTATGCGGAGATGTCGGTCAGGGCAAGGAGACTGACGGTCTTGATGAGAGAGCAAAAAAAGCCGGCGCATCTAAGCTATATATTGAAGATCTGCGCGATGAATATGTTGAGGATTTTATTTTCCCGACATTGAAGGCAGGGGCTGTATATGAGGGCAAATATTTGCTTGGCACATCTCATGCTCGGCCAATTATTGCAAGAAGGCTTGTTGAGATAGCAAAACAGGAAGGTGCTGTTGCTATATGTCATGGCGCAACAGGTAAGGGTAACGATCAGGTTCGCTTTGAGCTTACTATAAAGGCGCTGGCTCCTGAGCTTAAAATCATCGCACCATGGAGAATTTGGGATATTAAATCGCGTGAGGATGCTGTTGATTATGCCGAGGCTCACAATATTGATATTCCGGTTACAAAGAAGGATTTATATTCAAGAGACAGAAATATCTGGCACATAAGTCATGAGGGGATGGATCTTGAGGATCCGGCAAATGAACCTCAGCTTGACAGCTTGCTTAAGCTTGGTGTTTCGCCGGAGAAGGCACCCGATAAGCCGACTTATGTTACAATAGGATTTGAGAAAGGTGTTCCTGTTTCACTTGACGGCAAGAAGATAGCTCCGCGTCCGTTGGTTGAAAAACTCAACGAACTTGGCGGAAAAAATGGTATTGGTATTGCTGATATTGTTGAGGACAGACTTGTCGGAATGAAGTCAAGAGGTGTATACGAGACTCCGGGCGGAACTATTCTTTATACCGCAATTCAGGAGCTTGAGTATCTCTGTCTTGACCGTGATACACAAGCATTTAAGCGTCAGGCAGCTATTAAGTTTGCTGAACTCGTATATGATGGAAAGTGGTATACGCCGTTGCGCGAGGCACTTTCGGAAATGGTTGATTCAATGGAAGAAACTGTTACAGGTGAAGTCAGACTTAAACTGTACAAGGGATGTGCAATACCTGCAGGTGCTAAGTCGCCGTATTCATTATATAATGAAGATATTGCTAGCTTTGGTGACAGCCATGAACTTTACAGTCATAAGGATAGCGAAGGATTTATTAATCTTTTTGGACTGCCGCTTAAAGTCAGAGCTATGATGAAAAACAGATTTGATAAATAAAATTTAGGAGATAATCAATGGCAAAGCTATGGGGCGGACGTTTTTCAAAGTCTACTGATGTACTTGTTGATGATTTTAATTCGTCGATCCGGTTTGATGCCAGAATGTATGCCCAGGATATTATGGGAAGTCAGGCACATGCGGAAATGCTTGGCAGACAGGGAATAATTCCGAAAGCGGACGCTGAACTTATAGTAAAGACTCTCGGTGAGATTAAATCTGATATTGAAGCGGATAATATTGAATTTCAAATTGACGCTGAAGATATACATATGAACATAGAGACTATTCTTATTTCAAGAATAGGTGATGTGGGTAAAAGACTACATACAGGCAGAAGCCGTAATGATCAGGTTGCACTTGATATACGAATGTACCTGAGGGATGAAATTGATGTGATTGTAAAAGAGCTTGAAGCCCTTGAATCAGCAATTTTAAATATTGCCGAAACTAATCTTGAAACAATCATGCCGGGTTACACACATCTGCAAAAGGCACAGCCGGTTACACTTGCACATCATATGATGGCATATTATGAAATGTTCAGACGCGACAGCGAGAGACTTTTTGATTGCAGAAAGCGCCTTAACATAATGCCGCTTGGCAGCGGTGCGCTCGCCGGAACTACATATAACCTTGACCGTGAGTTTGTTGCGGAAAAACTTGGATTTGATGGTGTAACGCAAAACAGCCTTGACGGCGTATCTGACAGAGATTTTGTTTTGGAACTTGCTTTTGATTTATCGGTTATTATGACACATCTCAGCCGTATGTCAGAGGAGGTTATCCTTTGGAGCTCGCATGAATTTAAGTTTATAGAACTTGATGATGCTTACAGTACAGGGTCAAGTATAATGCCGCAGAAGAAAAATCCTGATGTGGCGGAACTTGCAAGAGGTAAGACGGGCAGAGTATACGGCGATTTGATAGGGCTTCTTACAGTCATGAAGGGAATCCCGCTTGCGTATAATAAAGATATGCAAGAGGATAAAGAGCAGATATTTGATGCGGTTGATACAGTAAAAATGTGTTTACCTGTATTTGCAAAAATGATTGCCACAATGACGGTTAATAAAGACTCAATGCTCAAAGGAGCAAAAGGCGGATTTACAAATGCAACAGACGTTGCTGATTATTTGGTAAAGCAAGGTCTGCCGTTTCGTGACGCACATGCAGTTGTTGGCAGAATGGTTGCTTACTGTATTGAAAACGATACTATTATTGATGCGCTGACGATTGAGGAGTTTAAGGGCTTTTCGGAGCTTTTTGATGATGACGTGTATGATGCGATTTCGCTCACTGCATGTGTTAATCAGAGAAATCTTACCGGCGGTCCTGCAGTTGAAACTGTAAAAAAATTAATAAATAGTTATAAAAACAAATGAATAAAGGAGTGTGGGAGAAATGAAACTTTTTGTTGATACAGCCATTGTTGATGAAATAAAAGAAGTCAATGATATGGGTGTAATATGTGGTGTAACAACAAACCCGTCTCTTATTGCAAAGTCGGGCAGAAAGTTTGAAGATGTAGTTAAAGAGATTACAGAAATCGTTGACGGACCTATTAGTGCAGAAGTTACTGCAAAGGATCCTGACGAAATGGTTGAGCAGGCTATTCCGCTCACAAAAATCCATAAAAATATCATCATTAAGATTCCTTTCAATAAAGAAGGCTTAATGGCTTGTAAGAAGATGACAGCTCTTGGAATCAAGACAAATGTTACTCTTATTTTCTCAGCTGCACAAGCTTTGCTTGCAGCAAAAGCAGGAGCTACATATGTTAGTCCGTTCCTTGGCAGACTTGATGATATAGGCACAAACGGAATGAATCTTATAGAAGAAATCGTTGAAGTATTTGCCAACGATCCCGCGATCGAAACAGAAATCATTGCGGCTTCTATCAGAAATCCGATTCATGTAATTGACGCTGCAAGGGTCGGCTGCGACATAGCAACCGTACCATACGGCGTAATTATGCAGATGCTTAATCATCCGCTTACAGATAAAGGTATTGCACAGTTTGATAAGGACTGGGCGACAGTACCTAAAAACTAATAATTTAGAAAAAAATAAATAAAATATATTAAAACTATTCTACTAAATTAATTAAAAAAATTAAATTAATTTTCTACATAAAATTAATTTAAATAACATAAATTTCTACACAATTAATTTAAATAAAATAAATTAATTAAATCTATTCAAAATAAATTAATTGCTTTCTACACAATTAATTTAAAAAATTAAATCTTCTACTTAAACAAGAAATGCCAAGGCGGATATTCACCTTGGCATTTCTTGTATTTTAAACTATTACCTTATATGGTTTTGTCATAATATCAAGCAAGTCGCCGTCCCATATAACAATATCGGCATCTTTGCCTGTTTCTATTGATCCGACTCTATTGTCAATATCGCAGATTTTCGCAGGATTTATTGTGATTGCTTTTATTGCTTCAGTTTTGTTCATTCCGTACTTGACCGCCATTGCCGCACATACTGTAAGGTACTTTTCAGGTGTTTCAGGATGGTCGGTTATTATTGCTGTACACAGACCAAGTTCAGATAGTATTCCCGGAGTAGTTTCACTTTGATTTTTCAGTTCAGGTTTACTGCGGTCTGTAAGGATTGGACCAAGTAAAATCGGATATCCATCGGCTTTGAGTTCATTAGATATTAAGTGTCCTTCGGTGCAGTGAACCAAAACAAGTTTTATACTGAACTCTTTGGCGATGCGAATGGCAGTGAATATATCATCTGCACGATGTGCATGTGCGTGCAGCGGAATTTCACCTTTAAGAACAGGGATAAGTGCCTCGGATTTGATGTCAAATTCAGGTTTATCCTCTTCATCCGGATTTTTTTCGTACTTTTCAAGGTCATTAAAGTAGTCAAGAGCTTTTTTTAGATTTTCGCGTATAATCGATGCTGTTGCCATTCGTGTAATAGGCGTTTGACTCTTATTGTTGTATGTCGATTTAGGATTTTCACCAAGAGCAATTTTTATTCCGACAGGCGCTTTTATTATCATATCATCAATTCTTTTGCCTCGTGTCTTTATCGCTGCCGGTTGTCCTCCGATTGGATTTGCACTTCCGGGACCGGTAATGACGGTTGTTATACCTGCGTCAAAAGCTTCGCTGAAAGCATGATCCATTGGATTGATAGCGTCAATAGCTCTAAGGTGCGGAGTGCAGGGATCGGTGTCCTCGTTTCCGTCATCCCCCTCAAAGTCGAGACCATCTTCCCACATGCCTATATGTGAGTGTGCGTCAATAAGGCCGGGGGTAACAAGTCTGTCGCTTGCATCAATTACTTCATAATCTTTATAGGCAGCAGAATCATATTCTGTCATTTGACCGATTTTGGTTATAGTTTTGTTTTGTATTTCGATATAACCGTTTTTGAATTCTGTATTATTTGAATCCATGGTTAATATATTTGCATTTATAATTACTTGCATTTCTTTCTCCTTGTTATATAGCTGTGTTATTACGTCCATATGATTTTGGCACCGTACTTTTCAGCAAGAGCTGTACCTTGTTCTCTGCCGAGCACAAAGCAAGCAGTTGATAAGCAGTCAGCAAGCAGTGATGAATCTGATATTATTGTAACACTGTTTGATTCTGTCGCTGAAGAGTATCCGTTTTTTGGATCAATGATATGATGGTACAATATATTATTATAGTAGAAACACCGTTGGTATGTTCCGCTTGTGACAGCGCATTGACCTGAGAATATGTCAATAGTTTTGGTGTATATACCGTTGTTTTCAAACGGTTCCTGAATTCCGACAGTGGTGTGACCGTCTTTATTTTTGGGGTTTTTTCCGCATACCCCTGTATTTCCTCCCAAATCAATTATTACAAAAGCGTCAGGATATTTATCGGATATGATTTCCGTTATTTTTTCACATACATATCCCTTTCCGCATCCGCCGAGATTAATCTTTACGCCGTCTATTTTCTTGGCAAGTGTTTTATTCTCTTTGTCAAGTATCAGATTTTTGTATCCTACAAGACTAAGAGCCTCTTTTATTTTATTGTTATCGGGCGGAGCCGGGTTGTCCGATTTAAAGTCCCAATGGTCTGTAACAGGTGCTATGGTAATATCAAATGCTCCGCAGGACGATTCAGATACTTCCAAAGCACATTTAATAATATTAAATGTGTCATCATCAAGCGGAACAGGACAGTTTGCAGCAGCAGAATTGAATATTGAAACGGTTGAACTACTTTCATAGTAATTAATATGCTCCTGAATATCGTGTGCAATACGAAAGGCATCAGAAATGATCTCGTGTGAAAATTCAGTGCATGTGACCGAAACAGTGCATACGGTATCAAGTATAAATTCAGACTCCGAAACAGTATTCGCCTTGTAAGATGTATGGATTGAGCATCCTGACAGACACATAAGTATCATAATATATATAAGTGAATATTTTGGTATGTGTTTTAAAAATGCGTTTTTCATAAGGTAATTATATCTAAAAAATCGGAATTGTCAACTTATTTTAATATTTTTGAAAAAAAATAAGAAATTTAAAAAAAGGGGTTGAAATTTTATGCAAAGAGTAGTATAATACTAACGTGTAATAGCATAGAAAAATAAATAAAATGCGTTTAAATTGTACTTTGTGGCTTTTAATTTGCCGATTCAATGGGTAAATAGACGCAGAATTGCAGGGCAAACGCATTGTTCACATATTTTTTGGGAAAGGAGGATAACCTCAAATTTTGAAGTTTTAAAATTGCAGATTTAATTGGGAAGAAATCGATGATTTATAAAAACAAAGCAAAATTAGGAGGAAAATTTAAATGAAAAAGAATATTTTTAAGTTCGGCGCAGCTCTTACAGCTGCTATGATGGTATTTTCGGCTACAGCTATGCTTGCATATGCAGATACTGACGAAACCGTTGCTGAACCTGAAACTGTTGTTTCAGACGTAGTTACAGATTCTGTTGAAGATGCTGAACCACAAGAGACAGAAGCTCCGGCAGAGGATGCAGAGGAAGCTCCGGCTGATAATGTTCAGGAAGTTGTTATTCCGCTTGAAATGGAAGAAAGCACAGTAGAGAACATTGAGGCTGCTGCTGAAATCGAAGCTGCTGCACAGGTAGACGATAACGGTTCAGTTATCGAAATCGGTACAATTTCGGCTGCAAAGTCAACAGATTACTATACAGTAACTGTTCCGTTCACGGTTGAAAACGCTCCGAGCCAGATGTCTTTCTTTGTATATGATATAACAGCTTTGGCGTCAGGCGCACCGAGTACATCGGTTGGATATCAGACGACAACACCTGTGGGATACATAGATCAGGCAGCAGGCGCTGCAAAGAAAGCAGAAGGTAAATGGGTATTTAAGCTGTCTGCAGAAAGCTACTCAGATGATTCAATCATCGTTGTAAAGATGGGCGGTACAGATGTTGCTACACCCGACGCTGCATCAGTTAAGCTCGGCGATGCACAGCAGGGCGGCTCAGATGTAACTCTCGGTGATGTTAATGGTGATGGTACAATAGATATGGCAGATGCTGGTCTTGTAATGCAATTCTATCTTGAGAAAACAACATTTACTGACGACCAGAAGAGTGCTGCAAACGTTGATACTGTGTCATCAGAAATTAACATGGCAGATGCAGGAAAAATCATGCAGTATTACTTGGAAAAAATAACTTCATTTGAATAAGATTTTTAAAATCGAAAGGAGAAAGACAATAATATGAGAAAGTTTCAAAAAATATCAGCAATTGTATTAGTGGTTGCAATGGTATTAAGTCTTATGTCGATAAGCGTGTTCGCTGCAGATAGTACGCAAGAAGTTCATTATATTCTTGAATCTACACCGGTTGTAGACGGACAGTTTACTTTAAATGTATATGTTGCTGATAATGCATCGGGAACAATACAGAATGCAGACGGATTTTATCTTACAACAAGCCAGCTTGAGTTGGTGTACGATAATACTATTTTATCAATAGAGGATCAAACTAAGCGTCCTAACTCTTACTTTGGTGGTGTGGCTGTTACAAGCAACGGTCTGATTAAGTTGGCAGCATTGGATGCCGCAGGAAAAGAATTTAAGGGTAAAGAAACACCGGCAGCGGTATTTGCTTGCACAGTTATTGACACAACAAAGAGTTCTGTAACTATTACTCCTCAGAACGCACTTGCTATTGATGAAAACGCTGATACGGTACCGAGTAATTTGACATATATGTCAGATCCGCTTGTAATACAGTTAGGCGGCAGTGAACCTGACCCGACAGCTACAGTTGAACCGGATCCGGAAGTTCCGACAGCTACACCGGATGCTCCGGCAACAGAAGCACCGACAGCAACACCGGCAGCTCAGAAAGTTACATTTAGTACAGGCTCAGCTATCACAGGCAGAGATTATAATGTAACAATTAACAGAACAGATGCAAGTGAAGAAGCTACAGTTACAGTTGTAATTACACCTGAATCAGGCGCTGCACCGATTACTAAGACAGAAACATTTAAAGCCGGCGAGAAGAAGCTTGTAGTAACATTTACAGCTGACGAAATAGAAGCTATCATAGAAAAAGGCGATAGCTTTAATGTTGGCGTAGCTTATAAGGACAGCAAAGTAGAAGAGAACTACAGCAAAGATGATACAATGCGTGCTCCGGGCGGCGGCGGCAACTCAGGCTTCTCAACAACACCGGGCGGTGTAATTGTTCCTTCAGCAACACCGGGACTCAGCACAGAGCCGACAGCAACACCGAGTGAAGATCAGCCGACAACAGCTCCGGTTGAAACTTCTGTATTCACAGATGTACCGGCTTCATACTGGGGTTACAGCTACATCATGGATCTTTACAACAACGGTATTGTAAACGGTGTATCTGCAACAGAGTTTATGCCTGAAGCAAACGTAACTCGTGCAGAGTTCACAAAGATGGCTGCAGGTATCTTTAACCTCACAGCTACATCAGCTACATCACAGTTCACAGATGTACCGGCAGGCGAGTGGTTTGCACCGTTCGTTATCGCTGCAACAGAAGCAGGTATCGTTCAGGGTATCTCTGCTACAGAGTTTGGTCCTGATGAGAACATCACACGCGAGCAGATGGCTACAATCATCGGCCGTCAGCTTGGTATGACTTCAACAAATGCAGTAAACTTTACAGATGCTGCAAGCATTGAAGCATATGCACTTCCGTATGTTGCTGCATTGTCAGAGGCAGGTTACCTCACAGGCGACAACGGTATGTTCAATCCTAAGGCTAATGCAACAAGAGCAGAAGCTGCTACACTCCTTGACAGAGTATATGTTGCTACAAAGCCGACAGAAGCTCCTGAGGTTACAGCAGAGCCTGAAACAACAGAAGTTCCTGAAGCTACAGAAGAACCTGATGCATCAGCTACACCTGACGCATCAGAAGCACCTGAAGCTACAGCTACACCGGCTGAATAATCTAAATACAGTCAATTTTAAGAGAGACCCAAACGGGTCTCTCTTTTGTTTTATAGTGTAATTTCTTATAATTTAAAAACTAATAAATTGATATTGAAATTAAAGAAAAATGTGGTATAATATAAAAAGTATTATAATCTAAAATGGCTATATATATACACGAATCTGAGATATCTAAAATATTAACGAAAAAAGAGGAAAAGATATGTTAAAAAAGCTGTTTTGCAGTGGTTTATTAATCGCAGTTATTGTTGCAAATCTATTTTACCCGGCAGTTTTGGCTGATGAAGAAGTCGAAAAAGAATATATAGATATTACATATACGCTAAGTCGTGAGAGAAGAATATCGCTCAGCGACTATTTATGCCGTTTTGGTGCATGTTATACCACAGAGTTTGAGAGTGAAAACGGCGGCAAAATAGTATTTGATACAAGGAATTGGACGCGTAAGATGTCCGAGATAATATGGTGGCAGTATTTGGCGTACAGCAAGCGCGACAGGCAGAATCCTAACGCACCAATAAGTGGTAACACAAAGACTGTTACGCCGGATAATCTGCAAAGCTGTATCAGAAACACTTTTGGGATAAGCACAACACCTGATGCTGTAAGGAGCGTTGCTGATGATTATTATATCGACCATACTGACGGTAATTATCATCCGCCGCAGCAAGATCCAAGCGATACTATGTGGACATGGTCTCCGGAGAGCTGTAAAATTCAGTATTTTGCTAAGCTGAATGACGGCGGATATCTCGTGCATTATATACCTGAATACCTTGAGTCAGGCAGCGGTAAGCATAATGGTTCGTTATATTATGCTAAACTTAAAGACGGAAGTACATCATGCGGTTATGCAGCGACAGAAATAGGAACAATATCATCACTTGATGACAAGTATATAAAATCAGGATTTATCGAGGATGCAAAAAATGGGTCAGAAGCTGTATCGAATATCGAAATAGATTATCAAAAGACAAATGAGTTCAGCAGTGTCAGCGAATATGAAGAATATCTTGCACAAATATTGGACAGCATCGGAGATAATTCGCCGAGCGGTCCGGGAGTTAATAACATTGCGGCATATATCACATCGGCTTGTATAAGAAACTCAAAAACTGAAATTATGGCTGAAAATAACACCGTCACCCTCACAACTGATTCTATCAGAGACTCTGCTGTGGCGGCGGACAGAACGAGCCGTGAGCTTTGGGACAGAGTTGCTGATAAGGGAATAAGTCCGAATAAAAAAAATGTTGTTCCTATACAGATTGTGATACGCGGGTTGAATGAAGATTCCGCACCGCGCATTGTGTTTGACAGCGAGCTTGCCCGTGATGATATGAATATCTCGTACATGCGGATTTTTATCGGAGACAATAATCACAGTGTAATTATGGATAAAGCAACATGTAATAAGCTCATTGAAGAATACGGAGCTTTTACTGTCGAGATGGGCGCCGCAGTCGGAAACGGTTACATAATCAATTTTTTTGATTCAGAGAATAAGCGTATTGATAAACTGCCGATAAAAGTGAATTTTTCAATTCCTGCACAGGATAAGTATGACAGTGTTTATACGACAAGCGATGGACGCGACTTTAATATCGGCGGAATGTTTGATGAGAAGAATAAAGCGCTTGAGTTCAAGACAAACGCATCTGGACTGTATAAGGTCAAGAATAACACACCTGATATTTCAGATATTGATGATATAGATTCTAAATCGCAGGATCATATTAAGATGTTAGTCTCAAAGGATTATTTTGCGACAAAAGGGATGCGTTTTGAGCCAAATGATGAATATACAAACTATGATGCGGCAAGAGCTGTGTCAGGGATGTTGTTTACAGTAGATACGGACGCACGTGCAATGTATAACGATGTTGACGAAGCTGACCCTCAGTCAGTGTATGTTGCTTCAATTGACGCGGCAAAAATAAAGTTGTATTCAGATCAGGGCGGACTCAGATTTAACGGTAATTCAGCCGTCGGTCTTGAAGATACGTTTACACTAAGCATGGCGCTGCTTGTGGATTATAAAGAGTATTATACGCCGGATTTGGGTAAAGACAGTGACAGACCGTATGCAAGTATTTATTTGAATTATCCTGATATACAGTATATGAATAAGTCATCGCTCGGCAATCTTGCACTTGGTGCGAGAGAAGGTATAATAAACGACGGAATGGCTCTTGCCGCGGAGGAGAACAAAATTAACCGCAAGACAGCAGCCGAGTTTTTGTACAGGTTGTTTGTAAGAATGTGTGAAGTCAGCCCGACCGAATTTGATGCGGGTGAAAACGGTTACAAGTCCTCAGCGACATTCTATAATCCGATTTCGACTATGAAGTTTGAAGCGCCGCCGGTGGTGTATATTTATCTTGGCTGTCTGGCTGTCGGTGTGATATTTGCCATACTCTTATGGCTGATGCAGAAAAAGCATAAGATAGTAAACGAAAACGCCGCAGACGCAGGCGGTGAGGATGATTATTGGAACGAGTACTGATAACGTTCTTTAATTTCATGTAAAATAGGTGAAAAGGAGATGGAAATATGACAATATCCGGATTTATTTCGACTATACTGAGCTATGTATTTACAGTCATAATTTACGTTTTTATATTGTTTGTGATTAGACTAATATATCTTGATGTCAAGAAAATGAGCAGATTTGAGGATAACAGCATAAATGATATGGCATGTGCGAGTATAAGACCTGTTAAGACCGCGATTGAACTGACATCTCCGCTTAAACGCAGATACAATATATACGGAGAGGCAATTGTTGGCAGAAGCGCTGAATGTGATATTGTTATAAACGAGAAGTTTGTATCACAGAAGCATCTGATTATATGGTATGAGGGCGGCGAATGGTATCTTGAGGATTTAGGCAGCCGCAACGGTACGCATGTAAACGGTCAGAGAATAAAGCGCGAAGTAATCCTTGACCCGGAGGATGAAATCTCGATTGGCGGACTTAAATTTGTGTTTGATATCTAAGATTTGAGTTCTAAAATGTCCGATTCGGATATTGAATTTGGTGGTGAGAATATGGGAATGAATAATATAAAAGTAAATTATCGAAAACCTGCGTATCTTTTGATATTGTTAAATGTACTGGGTTTTGGTCTGCTGTTCATGTCCAAGGACTATAACGTGAATATTCTGTATAACGGTTTGGCTGTTCTGATACTGTTTCTGATTATGTATACAACTCTTGTGGTTTGTCATATGGGAGACAAGTTTATCTTGCTTATGACATTTATGCTGATGTCAATTGGCGTTCTTATACTATGCCGCATAAACATCAAATATGGTTTCAGGCAGATTATTTGGATTATTGTCGGAGGCATATCGTTCTTTATAGCGTACTTTATATATTACAAGGTTAAGATATGGGAAAAGTTATGGTTCGTTTATTTTATTACAGGTGTTGCACTTTTTATGATTACATTGCTGTTCGGAAAGACGGTAAACGGGTCAAAAAACTGGGTAGGTTTCGGTACGTTTGCATTTCAGCCGTCTGAAATAATAAAAATCATGTACATTATGTGCCTGTCGTGTTATTATTGCGGAACATGGTCAAAGCCGGTATTGGGCAAAGTTTCGCCCAAATGGGTGACGCTCGGCATAACATATGTGTTTGTCGGTTTTCTGGTTTTGCAGCGTGACTGGGGTACTATACTTGTTATGATGTCGATTTATTTGTTTATGGTTTATGTGTACGAGCCGGACAAGAAGTTGCTATTTACCAACGTTGCGGCTCTTGGCATTATCGGATGTTTGGGTTATAAGTTCTTGTATCATATTCAGGTCAGAATTTCAACGTGGCTTGACCCATGGTCTGATATTGCAAACAAGGGTTATCAGATTACACAGTCTTTATTTGCAATTGCATCGGGCGGATACTTTGGCCGGGGTTTGGGCAACGGCTCTCCGTATTATATACCCGAGGTTCACTCAGATTTTATATTTGCCGCTATTTGTGAAGAAATGGGAGTATTCGGCGGTGTGGCAATTATACTGCTGTTCTTTTTGATAGCATACAGATGTTTTAAGATTTCAGTCATGACAGATAATTTGTATGACAAGGCGGTGAGTTTTGGCGTGACTGTCATGTTTGCGCTGCAGACATTTATTATTATCGGCGGTGTAACAAAAATGATACCGCTGACAGGTATAACGCTTCCGTTTGTGAGTTATGGCGGTACGTCAATAGTTATCAGTTTCACATCGCTTGGAATAATACAGGCGATTTCGGCAAAGACAGAGAATAAGAGTGAGGTGACGGAACATGAAGGTAAATAAAAGAATAATCCGTGTTCTGGTTTGCATATCTCTTATGTTTCTTGTTCTGATAACATATTTGCTTTGGTTTAACATGTTCAAGTCAAAAGAAGTGTCGACAAACTCATATAATAAGCGTCAGTGGGAAAGTGAACAAAGAGTAATCCGCGGAAGTATATATTCTTCAGAACAGGTGCTTTTGGCAGAGACCGAAGTTCAGGGCGATGCAAGGATACGAAAATATCCGAGAAGAAATCTGTACTCACATATAATAGGATATTGCTCACAGGTGTACGGCAAGACCCAGCTTGAAATGGCATATGATAATGAGCTTGTCGGCAAAGGAAATATAAGCTTGTCGATAAACGAAATGAGAAAAGGTAATAACTTGTACCTCACTATAATCGACGAGCTTCAGGAATACGCATATGACCGATTGCAGGGCAAAAACGGAGCTATTGTGGCAATAGAGCCGACAACCGGACAGATTTTGGCAATGGTTAGTCTGCCGGACTTCGACCCTAACAAAATAGAAGACAACTGGTCGTCTATGATGGAGGACGAAAAATCTCCGTTTTTGGCGAGAGCGACGCAGGGACTTTATCCGCCGGGCTCAACGTATAAGATTGTTACTGCTGCCGGAGTTTATGATTATGGTATGACTTCTGAAGTGTTTGAGGATAACGGTAAGTTCCAAAAGGGCGATGTGACCGTGCATAACTATAACAAAGAATCGTTTGGCACAATAGATATCAAAAAGGCTTTTGAAGTATCAAGTAATTTCGCTTTTTGTACTCTTGGTTATGAAATGGGTGCTGAAAAGGTAAAGGCAGAGGCAGAAAAGTTTGGTGTAAACAAATCATTTGATTTTGATATACCGACATCCGAGAGTCAGATTCAGTATAAGAGAATGACGGATTTAGATGCGGCATTGGTATCAATCGGTCAGGGCGGACTTGTTATGTCGCCGCTACATGTTGCAATGACAGCAAGCGCAGTAGCAAACGGCGGAAAAATGATGAAGCCGTATTTGGTTGAACAGGTAAAGACTGCAAATGATATCACCATAGGTCAGACAAGACCGAGCGTTTTGTATGATTGTATCGGGTCAACATGTGCTGATTATATTGAAGATATGATGATTGGTGTTGTAGAGGGCGGAACAGGAAAGAACGCTCAGATAAGAGGAATATCGGTTGCAGGAAAGACAGGAACAGCCGAAACGGATTCGGGCAAGGATCATGCTTGGTTTGTAGGTTATGCACCTGCTGAAAATCCGCAAATCTGCGTTGCGGTTGTTCTTGAAAACGATGGCAGTTCAGGCGGTTCGACCGCATGTCCGATAGCAAGGGATGTAATAAGAAAATTCCTGAGTGATTAGAAATAAAAATAAGCTGCAGTCGTTGGAAAACGAACTGCGGCTTTTAAAATGCTTATTTTATGACTTGATTCCATTTTGCATTTGCGGTATTAAATTCGTTTAAAGCGCTCAAAAATGCAGATGTGTTAATTTCCTGACCTGAAGATTGATTCGCTGTTTCCAAAGCGTCTTCTATTATATCTTCAATATCATCTGCTGCATCAGTTACCGCTTCATATTTGTCCTCTTGTGAATCGGGAGCGGCGTCCTCTATGCGTTCCATGCTGTCAAGCGTTGCTGACATTGAACTATGAATTTCGGAGAGTTCTTTAACTAAAGAGGATAATCCGTCTGCCGATACTGCATTTGAGGCATTGCCGATAAGCTTTTCAACTTTTTTAACGTCGCTATCAAAATCATTCTTCAGCGTTTCAAATTCTGTGTCCGTATTGGCGTTTACATTTGTGCCGTCATTGATTGTGGTGTTTGCTGTATCACTAACCATGTCTGAGCTTTGCGGATTTTCTGTTTCCCTTACAGATTGCGCCAGAGGAGCTTCGGTCGGTATTGGTTCCACCGATTTGTTTCCGCATGAAGTGAGACAGAAAACAAGAGCTGCAGATGTCATGACTGATACGATTTGATGCTTTTTTAACATAGGTTTACCTCCTGAGTATGAAATTTACACTAATAATATCATGTGTTTGTCATCAAGTCAAACATTTTGCGTTTTTTATTGCTGACATAAATCGCGGTTATTCGTTAAAATGAGGGCAACAGAATAGAATAGTATTTGATTCCGCTCAAGTTTAATTTAGTAGATTTTTTGGTCATATTGTACAATTTGGCAGTGTTACAGATTTTTTAAATATTACAAAAATGTTACAAAAACATTTGAATTTTGTTACAAAAGCAAAGTACAATATGTGGAAGTATTAAATCAAGCAATCGCAACATATGGTAAGCTATGCAGAAAATATAAGAAATAAATATTGCTAAAAAGCCTATTTTTTTGTAAAGTATCTATGAATTCAGAATTAACAAATTGTGAAAATATTGCGTTTTTACTTGATTTTTCGGGATATCCGTGATATACTTGATACACAGTTTCGGTTTTGAGATTGTCAAAAATGCAGAAGTTTGACTGCAATGTTTACGCACCATAGCGGTAATTATAACAACGACTTTTGCAAATTTTATGAGGTGATTATTTTATGCAGAGACACAAAATGTTAACAGCGTTAGTATTATTACTCACTATGTTAATATTAGCAATGCCGTGTGCGTCGGTGTCTGCGAGAGAGTTTTCCGACGTACCTATTACGGCTTCGTATTACACAGCCGTTGATAAGCTGAGTAACCTCGGCGTTATTCAAGGCAGGGAAGACGGCAACTTTGCTCCTGAAGCGCAGACCACCCGTGCAGAGTTTTGTGCCTTTTTATCAAGAGCCAACGGATACAACGAATTATACTATACAGCTAAGGAAATTCCGTTCCCTGATGTTTCGTCTGATTATTGGGCAAATAATTATATTTCGTATTGTTACGAGAATGGCTTTATTAACGGAATGCTTGACGGTACATTTGCACCGGCTGACCCTGTCACATATGAGCAGGTGGTAAAAATGGTTGTATGTTCGTCAGGTGCAGGTGATGAGAGTTTAAGAAGCGTAGGACCGTATTGGTACTCAGGTTATGTTGCTGTTGCCGATAAATATGGTTTGCTTGAAGATACGACAAAAGCAATAGGCAAAGATGCAAACAGAGCCTTTGTGGCACAGATGGTATATAATTCTCTGAACTTTATCAACGGCGGTGAAATAGATGCGCCCGATCCGGGAGATATGACTGACGCTGCTGATTTATCAAACAATGCAGCATATCGTCCGTCAGAACCTGATGATGAAGATATAACAGATATTGATATATCAAACGAAGATATTTTTGAAGCAACTCCGGTTCCGACACAAAAACCTACTCCGGAACCAACGCTTGAGCCTACCCCGAAGCCGACACTCGCTCCAACACCGAAGCCGGTTTACAGCGGTGGATCACAGAATGCAGAAAACAATGGACGGACAGTTGTTATTGACCCCGGTCACAATTACAGCGGTGTTGATACAGGCGCAACAGGAAACGGTATAAGGGAGCAGGATATTACTTTTTACATTGCTGAGAAGGTTAAGCCTTATCTTGAAGAACGTGGTTTTAATGTTGTTATGACGCGTGATTCGCTTTATGATAACTGTTCGACAGAGTCCACATCGGCAAGTTTGGCATACAGATATAATCTGGCAAATGATATCGGAGCGGATTTGTTTGTTTCAATTCACTGTAATGCGGGCGGAGGAACAGGTACCGAGACGTATTACTATTACGGAAACTCAGAAGGAAAGCGTTTGGCTTCATATGTTCAGAATAACATAACAAACGCTGTCGGAACAGTAGATAGGGGTGTTAAAGAAGCCGGTTTTGCCGTGATTAAGAATACATCTATGACGGCTATCCTTATCGAAACAGCGTTTATAGATACAGCGGCAGATGCTTCTGTACTTGCTGATAAAGGATTCCAATGGGCGTATGCAGAAAGTATTGCAAACGGTATATGCGACTACTTCGGAGTTTCGTATTAAATCTATTTAAATAATAAAGGGTGTTGGGCACATATTATATGTGCCTCAGCGTGTCGAAAAACTACGTTTTTCAATTAAAAGCCTAGCCCAGTTCCGCTCGCCCACCCGAGCGGCGCTTTACAAACTCTTAGAGTTTGCTTCAGCCAAAGGGAATTTCATCCCCTTTGAAATCCCTTAAATTAGGCACTTTCACATATTTCAGCGAAGGCTTTGGCGGCATTGCTGCCGCGGCTTGGCATGGCGGAATATGGGTTCGGCATTAGTTTCAAAGGCAAATCCTTTGCTAAAATTCGACTTTTTTGACATTCTGAGGCACATAGTATATGTGCCTTTAAGTGCGTTTAGAAATAAAATAACAGCGAAAGGAACATGGTCAGATGAGTTATGATAATATAAAAAAACCGGAACTGCTGGCGCCTGCCGGAAACTTGGAAAAACTGAAAATGGCGATAATCTATGGTGCTGATGCAGTTTATATCGGCGGCGAAGAATTCTCGCTGCGCGTTGCGGCAGACAACTTTACTGTTGATGAAATTGCTGAAGGGGTTAAGTTTGCACATGAAAGAAATGCAAAAGTATACTTGACTGCCAATATCATTCCGCATAATAATGACATAGACGAGTACGGTGATTTTTTGAAATCTGTTAAGGACACAGGGATAGACGCAGTAATCCTTTCTGATCTCGGCATGTTTGCCATAACTCGTGAAGTTGCGCCTGATTTGGATATACATATAAGCACTCAGGCAAACAATGTCAATTATAAGAGTGCAGAGATGTGGTACAAGCTGGGAGCGAAGAGAGTTATTCTGGCGCGGGAAATGTCGTTTGACGAAATTAAAGAGATTCGCGAAAGAACGCCGAAGGAATTGGAACTTGAGGCTTTTGTTCATGGTGCGATGTGTATATCGTATTCCGGCAGATGCCTGCTGAGTAATTATATGGCTGGACGTGACGGAAACCATGGCGAATGTGCACACCCGTGCAGATGGAAGTATTTTTTGATGGAAGAACAAAGACCGGGTGAATACATGCCGGTCTATGAAAACGAAAGAGGTACTTTCATATATAACTCCAAAGACTTATGTATGCTTCCGTATATAGACAAGCTTATTGAATCTGGTCTTTGCAGCTTTAAGATTGAAGGCAGAGTTAAGTCTGAATTCTATGTTGCAACCGTCGTCAAGGCTTACAGAACTGCAATAGATAGTTATTTCAATTCCGAGCCGGGAGAGTATAGGTTTGACGAACGTCTGCTTGATGAGGTCAAGAAGGTCAGTCACCGTGACTATACCACAGGTTTTTATTTTGGCAAGCCGGGCGGCACCGAACAACATTACGAAAGCAGCTCATATATCAGAAACTATGATATGGTCGGTGTTGTTCAGGACTATAACGAAAAAACCAAAATGGCAAAAGTCGTGCAAAAGAACAGATTTTTCAAGGGAAACAAGGTTGAGTTTCTCCGACCATACGGTGATTTTCATGAGCAGATTATTGAGTATATGACAGACGAGAACGGAAACGAAATTGAAGTGGCCAACCATCCTCAGAGTGTGGTTTATGTAAAATGTGACGTCAGACTCGAACCTGATACGTTTATGCGGATGGAAAGAAAGAGTAAAGGTGAATAAATCTGTAATATTAAAATATCACCAATATACAATATCGTTAAGTATCTCTATGTTATTTTAAATTTTTGGTATAATGTGAAAAAATTTTAACACTAACGTAATCATCAGAACTTGATTTCGTATTGACTTTTTATTATAACCATGATAAAATAACATTTGCGGTATACGGTTTTTGTATATTTGTGTTTGAATACCCGGATAGCGACATAGTTTTTATGTTTTTGAGTTATATGATATTGTTTGCGGGTGTTCGTGTATGTCTAGTAAATATTTATTAAATTTAAATCATGGAGGGTATAAAATGAAAAATGCTAAGAGAATTTTATGCTTGGCTTTGACGCTTTTGATGGTATTGTCATCTGTCGGTGTTTTTGCATCGTTCAGTGACGTGCCCGATACTTCGTCATATTCGCAAGCAGTATCATCACTCAATCAGCTTGGAATTATCACAGGCTATGATGATGGTACATTTAAACCTGACAACGATGTAACCCGTGCTGAATTTTGTGCTATGCTTATGAGATCAATGGGTTATGGCAATATTGGTGCGACATCATCTGCAGGACTTCCGTTCAGTGATGTATCTGACACAAATTCAGATATTTCTTGGGCTATCAAGAACATTGATACAGCTTATAAGATGGGTATTGTAAACGGTTATGAGGACGGAACTTTCAGACCGTCTGCAAATGTTGCTTATGAAGAAGCTGTTAAGATGGTAGTTTGTGCATTGGGATACGGCTCGGCTGTTTCAATTGATGTTGAACCGTGGTATGCAAACTTTATTTCGCAGGCAACAACAATAGGCTTGCTTAAGAATGCTCAGAACTTAGGTTCTGCGGAGAGACCGGCTTCACGTTCATGTATCGCTCAGATGCTTTATGACGCTCTTGAAATTCCGCTTGTTGAGAACAATGTTTTAACAACAAAGACTCTGCTTTCAGATTATCTTGGATATATAAAGGGTACAGGATATATTTCAGCTAACGGTCTGACAAGCCTTGAAGATCCGGATGTAAATCTTCGTGACAACCAGATTCAGATTCGAGCAAAAGAACCGAATTCATCAGTATACGAAGTTCATACATACCAGACAGATAAGGCTGCTGAGTTTATGGACAAGCTCGGATATCAGGTTGATTTCTATTATCCAAAGACAAGCGGAACAGATACTATCCGTACATTGTTCAGCTATGATGTAAGAGAAAATACTGTTCTTGAACTTAACTCAGATCAGATTGATGAAGATGATACTACAAATACTGTTATAAGATATTATGCTACAGAAACATCAAATAAATCTGCAGCAAACCTGGCAAGTGATAACATTGTTATCTATAACGGCAAGCTCTATGGCAGAAATGCTGCAAGCAGTGTTTTCTCTAATAGCATGATTCCGAATGTAGGTACTGTTACTCTTCTTGACTCAGACAAAGACGGTAAATACGATTTGATTACTATCTGGGATTATCAGATCTACTATGTAACAAGCAAGTCATCAAGTGATTATTCTATTGTTGACAGCACTACGAGAGTTGCTGACAGGAAATTAATTCTTGATGTCGATATGGACACAAATCTCGAAATCGTTGACAAGACTGGCAAGAAAGTTAGCTTCAGTTCAATTTCAACCGGTAACGTAGTATGTTATGCAGAGTCAAACTATGCCGGCAACGGCGGTACAGCTTACAAGAGAGCAGTTGTTATAAACGATAAGGCAACAGGTTCGGTTTCTACAGTTATTTCAGGTGAAGAAATAATAGTGGGAGGAACAACATACAAATTCTCAAATGCTGCACCGTGGATGGACAACGGCAATGACAACAATGAACTAACAGAGCCGAGAACCGGTGAAAGCAGTACATTTGCGCTTGATATTTTAGGCAATGTTTTTGCTTACAATAAGTCAGACAGCAACAATCAGTCAGTATCATACGGATACCTTATAGCTTATAATAACAACAGCAACTCAGCTTTTGCAACTATTAATGATTTGCAGTTAAGAGTTCTTACACAAGGCGGAACCAAGACAGACTTCTATATTTACAAAGGTACCAGCGTTAACGGTAAGACTGTTTCAAATGCAGACCAGCTTATTGACGAGCTGAGAAGCGGTGCAAGCTATCAGAACACAGGTTCATCAGATTATACCAATATCCAGCAGGTTATTAAGTATACAACAACGACATATAACGGAAAGACATGTCTTGATTCTATCTATACCGTAACATCAGACACATATACAAGCGGCAACAACCAGGATATAGTAAGTGACAAGATTTATTCTGACAGCAGACTGCAGCAGGGCAGTGTTAATGTTAAGTACACAAACAGTATACTTTCAGCAAACAACATACAGCTGAATGTAGGAAGTTCAATAGTATTTAACGTTCCCGGGGACAGTGAAAGAAGTGACTCTGATAAGTTTAATAACAGAAAGTCATGGTCAAAGAATAAGGAGTATTCAGTTGAAGCATTTGATGTCAGATCAAACGCTCCGAGAGTTATTGTAATTTACGGCGGAAGTTCATCAAAAGATATAGACGAATACTCACCGCTTTATGTAATGCAGAGCATAGGAGAGTCAGTTAATGACGGGGATAATATGTACCAGGCTGAAGGAATCAAAGTTACAACAGGTTCATCAAGCACATTTAAGGACTGGATTTCTACATCATCCAACTCTATTATGAGATCGGCTGAGATTGGTGATATTTACAGAGGCGGAACCGACAGTGACGGTTACACAAACTTTGACAGAGATTATATAGTTTATAATTCAAGTATCAAAGGCAACTGCTACATGGATACAAATAGCAGAAATAAGGACAATTGGTTTGATACTGAATATACTGTAATATACGGAAGTGTATATTCATCAAACTCAGACGATGGTATGGTAATTGTCACAGAGTATCTTGAAGAAGGTGACGAGCTTACCGGCGATGAGTACACTATCCCAAGATCAAGCTTCAACAGCGCAAAGATTCTTGCATATGATGAAAGCGGAAGCAAAATGGATATTAAGGATATAAGTTCAGATAAGGATGCTGTACTTAACGGAATGGATGCTTATAACGCAGATCATAACCCGGCTAAAGTTGTTATGTATATGTACTATGGTCAGGTTAAGCTTTTAGCTATAACCGAAGGATATTACAGAGATTAATTAAGTATCCGAATTTAATTTTACAGACCGTCCGAAAGGGCGGTCTGTTGGGCTGTTGATAAAGTCAAATTTCGTCAAAGGTGTTGCCAACATAATGATTAGGCAATACAACTCAATGCCGTGTGCTTTGAGTTGAGAGGAGCGGTTTCGGCAAAAAAGAAGTTCTTGCTTTTGCAAGGGCTTCATAAAAATGCCGCATACCGCAACGAGAGAGGAGAGAATTATGGTTGTTTTATCGGAACAGGATAAACGGCAGATGTGTGTTGAGCTTGCTGAACATTTACCGAAAATCAGAGAACTGCTTAAGCTGTCGCAGAAGGAGTTTGGTGACCGCTGCGGAATATCTACACCCAGAATGTCTGTTATCGAGAATAAGCATTTTGTAATGACTTGGTCCCAGCTCACATCAATAATGTTTATGTGTTTTTGTAACCAAAAAACAAAAGAATACTTCTTTACAAATTCTTTGCTTGGACCGAAGTTTCTTCAGTTTATCCAGCAGAAGGAAGAAACAAGTGTTCCTGACATAAATATTATAGTTGACGATGTATATGTAAATCGTTATAAAAAGAAATTTTATGATGATTATATTAGTAAACTTGATGCTTATTGATTAATACACATAGACAAAATCATAATTGCCACTTATCAGAGTATAGATATGTACTCTGATTTTTTATAATCAAATATGATAAAATAGCGGTAAATTAGGCAAAACTAATGAATAATTGCCACTTTGTTTGTGTTAGATTGACTGGATTGACAGTTTGATGTATAATATGTTTTATCTAAAATGAGATGGTTGCCGGTTTTTTGGAGTTGTTTTCGGCTGTCATTTGTTTTAAGTATAATGGTAAAGAATTGTTCTGTTATACATTTTTGTTTTGTAAAAATTTAGATTTTATATATTAATTTAGGGGGAATACATATGAGAAGACTAAAAAAGTCATTGGCACTTTTAATTGCCCTGACAATGGTGCTTTCCACTTTTGCAATTACTACGGTATCCGCAAAAAATTTTGGTGATACAAGTGGATATTGGGCAGAAACACTGATAGACAAGTGGAGTGACAATGGCGTGATCAACGGTTATGCGGACGGCATGTTCAGACCGGATGATTCTATTACAAGAGCAGAGCTTGCGAAGATTATTTCTGCAGCTAAGAATTATACTGCTTCAGCCGACATCGCTTTTGCAGATGTTTCGGGTGACGAGTGGTATGCAGCCGATTTAAAGAAGTGCGTTGCACAAGGCATAATCGGCGGATATGAGGACGGTACATTCAGACCGGATAATTATATCACAAGAGAAGAAGCATCAACGATGTTTGTGCGTGCTTATAATGTAAATGCAATCGGTATGCTTGATTTTGCAGATACAAATGATATTTCCGAGTGGGCAAAAACTGCGGTTACAGCGCTTGTTGGTGCCGGAGTTATAAATGGATATGAAGACGGTACATTTATGCCTAAAGCATCTATCACCCGCGCAGAAGTGGTTAAGATTCTTGACGGTGTTAATAGTATATCTGCTGATTTTCCGCAGGCTACAAATTCGACCGGCGGTACAAACAGTGTTGGCACAATCGGTAATTTAGGCAGTGGCAGCACAGGCGGCGGATTTGGCGGCGGTGGCGGAAGCCAGGTTACTCCGTCTTACAGAGTTACATTTAACGCAAACGGCGGAGAATTCAGCGATGGAAAAGAGACAGCATCTATAACTCTTGGAAAGAACAGTGTTATTGGTTCGAGAGCGCCGCAACCTACTCGTGACGGTATGTCTTTTGAAGGCTGGTATACATCAGCAGATGCTGCTAACGCATTGATTGAGTCAAAGAAATGGAGCCTCAATAAACCTATAACCGGAAATATCACATTGTATGCAGGCTGGTATATTGAAGGTCAGGTTGTTGTATCATTTGAATCAAACGGCGGTACTGCTGTTGAAAGCCAGACTATTGTTTCAGGCAGTTATGCAGCTGAACCGAGTGTGGTTCCTGTAAGAGCTCATTATACATTTGAAGGCTGGTATACAAAGAATAACGGTGGTACAAAAGTTAATTTTGCTTCTACACCTGTCAGAATAAACACGCGCTATTATGCAAAGTGGATTGTTGATTCAGAATATGCAGATGTTGAGGTTACAATACCTACAGAAACAACAGGTTCATATCATAACGGTACAATAGAAGCTATACCTCCGAGTGTGATACCGGGTGAAACAGTAACTTTTAATATTATACCTCCTGAAGGATTTGAAATTGAAGGTGTTCCTACTATTAAATATATTTCAAGTTCAACAGGCGAGGAAATGACGGTCAGTGAAGCTGCTATTAAATATAATAAAGAAACAAACGAGTATTCGTTTGTAATGCCTTCTGATGTACAGAATAATTCTGTATCAGTAAATCCGCGTTATGTTACCGCATTACCGACAGAAAAACCTTTGCCGCCGACACCTACGGTTGATCCGAATGTTCCGACAGAGATACCGGTTGTAGAGCCGACATATAAGTTTAGCGATGAAGCTTTTGCAGAGCTCAGTGAATTGCCGGCAAACAAGGAAGTTGGAGGTTTGACGGTGAGCAAGGCTTCTAGCATTGATGGCAGCAACAAAACGTTTAATGGTTCCGGATATAAGTATTCGAGACGTTGTAAGATAGGTACAGCAACACTTTCGTTTAAGGTTAACGGAACTTGTCAGATTAAGATTGACGCAGTATCGGCAAGCAGCGCAGACAGAGTTTACAGCGTGTTTGCAGGTTCTACAAGCCTTGGCACATTTACCTGTTTAAACGGCGCGTCTGATACAGCAACATTTAACTACACCGGCGGTGCAGAAACTATTTCCATTAAGCCGGCTGCAGGTATAAATATTTACGGTATATTCGTAGATTATAATGCAGAAGTGCCGACCATAGCGCCTGTGCCAACAGCAACACCTGAGCCGACGGTTGATCCTAACCACAGATATAATATCAGCATTGCCGATAATATTCAAAACGGTTCGGTTGTTGTAAATAGCGGCTCGGTATCAAGTGATGCTATAAAAACAGTAAGATGGGAAGCAGCAGACCATGTTCCGGCAGGAGCTGTAGAGGGCCAAACTCCGGTATTCGGTGTTAACGGCGCTGCAACAGTTAATCTTAATGATGTCGATGCATCGGACGGTACTTTGACATTATATGAAGAAGCGCATTATTATGACTGGGTATGGGATAAGGCAAATGGCGGAGACGGAAAGACTTATAGATATATCCGTGGTGAGAATAATCCTTCGGCAAGTCCTCCGTTTTCTGATAGCAACCAGCCGGGCGGTGCGATTTTTAGATATGACGCTGCCAAGGATGGTTATATAACTCTTGAAATCTATGCATATTCAAATAAGCATCTTTATATATATGATAATAATGCACAGAGCACAATTGAAGACTTTACTACAGGAGCTGAGGCTAAACATACATTTACATTTTCTTGTGAGCAGTCAAACAGCTACTATTTTTGGGCAGTTGGCTCAAAAATTGGTATAATAAGTGCAACATATTCATCTAATATATTGCAGGCAAAGGCAGGAGATACGATTACTGTTACAACTAAACCGAATGCTGAATATAAAACAGATGAGGTAACAACTAATCCGGCAACAACGGTTTCGGCGGGATCGACGGCAAATAGTTATACATTTAAAATGCCGGCAAGCGATGTAACGGTTGGCGCTAAGTTTGTTTCTACAACAGGACAGCCGGATCCGACAGCAACACCGGATCCGAATACGGAATATACTGTTAAGGTTGCTGACGGCATAACAGGCGGTACACTTCAAATTGTACAGCCGGCTGCACCTACAGCAGATCCTACAGCAACACCAAAACCGACAATACCGCCCATGACAGCAATCAATGAGGAATACACATTCCTTTCAGAGACTTATACAAATGCAGCATCAGGAACAGCAACAGCTATCTCTGCTTTTACACTGCTTGATAATGGCAAGGTATATTCTGAGGGCGGAAATAACGGTGCTACCAATAAGAATAAATCTATAATTAATGGTGAGCAGTATCACAACTCTCTCAGACTTAAGCAGGCACAGAACACCTTGCTGATTGAGCTTGGAAGCGCATCAACCATCACTGTTTACTCAAACAATGATTTGGCTAAGGACAGACATGTTATTCTGGGAACAACTGCGGGCGGAAATGATATTTCGACTGCTTGCATTCCGACTGAAGAAGAGATTACAGATGGAGTTAAGTCTGTAGCCACTACATTTAATAATGTACCGGCAGGAAAGGTTTATATCTCAGCAACGGGTGATTTGTTTATTGCAGGATTTACAGTTGTACCGGGTGGTACAGCAGCTGCTTCTGTTGTGGCTGCTGCTGAAGATACAACAGTTGACACACCGACATCCGATGAGGTTTTAGTTAATGAATTTAAAGCAAAAGCGGGTCAAACAATAACGGTTAAAGCAATTGCAAACAATCCCGAAGATGCAATAAGCATTACAACTGATCCGTCAGTGACTGTTACAGATGCAGGCAATGGTTATTATACATTTACAATGCCGGCAGCTGATACTACAGTAAATGCAACATTTGGTACAGCGTCAGAAACTCCGGTACCTACAACGGCACCGACAACCACTCCAACGGATGTTCCGTCAGATAGCAATGTAACTGTTATAAAAGCCACAGATTTTGAATTTAACAGAACAGGAGAGCATGCAAGCAGACCCGGTGCAAACAGTGATTTTGCGTTTGGTACAGCTACGGCTGCATATAACGATTTTATTGCTATATTTGGTGAAAATGCCGTAAATGCAGGTAATAAGGCAGTAAATTATAATGGTAAACAATATGGTAATACATCATTCAAATTTACACCCAAAGCAGATGGATCGTATAATCTCTATATGCTTGCCCTCAAGGCATCAAATACTGCTAATACTCGTGTTACTGTAAGCAGTAATGAAGACGCAAAAATTGATTTTACAATTAGTGATGCAATAGATGATAAGGGTGCCCTTGTGTTAACAGCTAAAAGTACATTTGAGTTGAGCGCAAACACAGAATATGCATTTACTATCTTACCTGATGTTCAGGCAGATCAGTATACGGGTGATATTGCGGCTGTAGCTCTTGTTATGGCAAAATAATAAAAGAAATAAAAAATCCCTCCCATTTGGGAGCCCTAAACAAAGAAGTAAGATTTGTTTTACGTAATGGAATAGTATTTATGCTATTCCATTACGTTTTTTGTTTTCAAATAAAGCTGATGGCAGATAACTCACCAGTTCTTATCGGTCTGCGCTTGTTCTTTCTTAACTCCTGTACACGTTCCCAAGTATCAAGGTAAATAATCGGTTTGTGAGTATTATCAAATATTAAAAGTTGTTCTTTCAGATTATTGATTTTATTTGTTCAAGAATATATAATATATATTGACGCAAGATTTAGGCATGCAAAGGAGCATAAAGATGAAAATACTTATAATTGAAGATGATTTAAGTTTAATAAACGGTCTGTCATTTGTCATTAAGAAGCAGGGTTATGAATTAGATATTGCCCGTACAAGTTGTGAGGCGAACGAGATATGGTCGGACGGAAAATATGATTTAGTAATTTTAGATGTATCACTTCCCGACGGCAGCGGTTTTGATATATGCAAAAAAATCCGCAAAGTCTCAAAAGTGCCGATTATTTTCCTCACAGCCGCAGATGAGGAAGCGGACATAATAATGGGACTTGACATGGGCGGAGATGATTATATAACAAAGCCTTTCAAGCTGGCGGTGCTTTTGTCGAGGATAAACGCAATTTTACGCAGAAGCAATAATTTTAATCAAGCAGATACAGAGTTGAATTCAAATGGTATAATCGTACAGTTACTCAAAGGAAAGGTATACAAAAACGGAAATCAGATTGACCTGACAACAAGTGAGTATAAACTGCTTTGTATGTTTATGGAAAATCCAGATATTGTACTTTCTGCGGAACAGATTTTAAGTAAACTATGGGACTGCGACGAAAATTATGTTGATAATAATACTCTTACCGTATATATCCGCAGGCTTCGTGCAAAAATTGAGGACAACCCAAGCGAGCCTAAAATGATAGTAACTGTTCGCGGTATGGGATATAAGTGGAGCATGTAATATGAAGATACTGACGGATAGAAAAATAAAATCTCTTTTTTGTGTAATATTGGTATGCGTACTTGTATTTGCGCTGATTTCCACCCTCTTAATGATATTTGAAGTAAAAAACGCCGCGGTGTATATATTTGTATGCGCTATTAGTTTATTTTTTACGATACTGATAGACTTGTACAGATACTTTACGAGGCAGAATAAAACTATTGAAAAAGCCGAAGCACAGATTACAGCATATATTGCAGGCAATCAGGCAGCGCGTATTGATTGTGATGATGAGGGCGAATTATATAAGCTGTTTCACAAGGTAAATTCTTTGGTTTCAATTTTAAACGCACACGCTGAAAATGAATTAAAATCAAAAGAATTTTTGAAGAATACAATATTTGATATTTCACATCAGCTAAAAACACCGCTTGCGGCTCTTAATATTTACAACGGTATTATGCAAGACGAAGCGGAAGCCTTGCCTGAAATGAAAGAATTTACGGAGCTTACCGAACACGAGCTTGATCGTATAGAAACATTGGTACAAAACCTTTTAAAAATCACTAAACTTGATGCGGGCACAATAACGATTGATAAAGATTTAGAGAATGTGTCTGAAATGATAAAAAGTGTGAAAAAACATTTTTCATTCCGTGCCGAGCGAGAGGGAAAGCAAATTATATTAACAGGCGAGGATAATATCATCTTGCTATGCGACCGCGATTGGCTTACACAGGCAATAGACAACATTGTAAAGAACGCGCTCGATCACACGGCAGAGGGCGGTATAATTAGTATTGAATGGAAACGGTTTGCGTCTGTTATTCAGATTATAATAAAAGATAACGGCAGCGGCATACACCCCGAAGATTTACATCATATTTTTAAACGTTTTTACCGCAGTCGCTTTTCAAAAGATACACAAGGTGTCGGGCTTGGATTGCCGCTTGCAAAAGCTATTGTTGAAGCGCATAACGGCACGATTGAGGTTGACAGCGAGCTCGGCAGAGGAACAACATTTACTATAAATTTTTTAATTACTACAAAATTGTAGGTTTAATGTAATATGATAGTAGGATTTGCATGTTATGATTAAGACACACAAAATGAAAGAGGTGTTTTTAATATGAACTTATTAGAGGTCAAACAACTAAACAAAACCTACGGCAGCGGTGAAACCGCCGTAAAAGCATTAAAAAATGTCAGCTTTTCCGTACCCAAAGGCGAATTTGTTGCAATAGTCGGCGAGTCTGGAAGCGGAAAATCAACGCTCTTAAATATGATAGGCGCGCTTGATACTCCGACAATCGGAAAGGTGTTTATTGATAACAAAGATATTTTTTCGATGAAAGACAGTAATCTTACAATTTTTCGTCGCAGGAATATAGGCTTTATTTTTCAGTCATTTAATTTAATTCCCGAACTGACTGTTGAGCAGAATATAATATTTCCTGTATTGCTTGACTATCAGAAACCGGATAAAGGGTATTTAGAGGAGCTTTTGACGGTACTTAATCTTAAAGAACGCCGTCATCATTTGCCGAGCCAATTATCAGGTGGACAGCAGCAGAGAGTTGCAATAGGCAGAGCTTTGATTACACGTCCTGCGCTTATTTTAGCTGATGAACCGACAGGCAATTTAGACACCCAGAACAGCAGTGAGGTAATCGCATTATTGAAAGAAGCGTCCAGAAAATATGAACAGACAATAATAATGATTACTCATAACCGTTCTATCGCGCAGACAGCCGACAGAGTGCTGAACGTGTCTGACGGAATTTTGACGGATTTCGGAGGTGTCAGCAATGAAAAGCTATCTTAACCTTATCCCGATTTCGGCAAAAGTGAGAAAAAAGCAAAATCGTCTGACGCTTATATGTATCATTCTTGCGGTATTTCTTGTGAGCGCAGTGTTTTCTATGGCGGATATGGGCGTCAGAGCAGAAAAAGTAAATATGATTAACAAGCACGGTAATTGGCATATAAGCCTGCGCGAAATAGATGAGAGCATTGCTGAAAAAATTTTTGACCGTTCTGATATTGCCGCCGCGTCTTGGTATGACGCTATAAACTATAAAATAGATAAAGACTACTATATAAACGGCAAGAAAACGGCTATTTGCGGAGTCGACAAATCATATATCACAGACATACGCGTTTCTGATATTGAGGGCGATTTTCCTCAGAATACACAAGAGGTAATGCTCACCTCAAACGCAAAAGACCTTCTTGGCATAAATATAGGCGATAATATCAAAATTAACACGCCCGCCGGTGATATGAATTATACAGTGTCCGGCTTTAAGTATGACGAGTCATCCGTGTTTTATGACGCATTTGTTACATTTATGAATAAGGAGGGATTTGACACATTTTGCACTGTTACAGGCGGCGAGGACTCCTATCCTGAATATTATATAAGATTTAGTAAGCGCACAAACGTACAAAAAACGATTGCCGAAATAAAAGAGGAGTATGGTCTTACTGATAAGAACATAGCTGAAAACACCGCAATTATGGGACTTGAGGGCTTCAGCAGTAATTCATATATGTTTGGCCTTTATGGTATTGCGGCGGTGTTGGTCTTACTTGTGTTAAGCGCAGGGGTTCTTATGATTTCAAGCAGTATGAACAGCAATGTTGCACAAAGAACTCATTTTTTCGGAATGTTAAGATGTATTGGTGCAAGTAAAAAGCAGATTACGCGGTTTGTGCGTCTGGAAGCGATTAATTGGTGTAAAACCGCCATTCCGATAGGCATAGCTGTTTCTGTGGTTATAACGTGGGGATTGTGCGCGTTTTTGCGGTTTGGTATCGGCGGTGAATTTGCTAATATGCCTTTGTTCGAAATAAGCGCAATTGGGATTATATGCGGAATTGTTATCGGATTTGTAACGGTTTTAATAGCGGCGCAGTCGCCTGCAAAGCGAGCCGCGCGTATTTCACCTATTGCAGCGGTTTCAGGCAATTCGGACACCGCAAATAATATTCGGCACGGAGCGCGTACTCATCTCGGTAAAATTGAAACGTCGCTCGGTATTCATCACGCTGTAGTGTCAAAGAAAAATCTTGTGCTTATGACGCTTTCATTTGCAGTAAGTATTATAATGTTTTTAGGATTTTCCTCAATGCTTGGGTTTATAGAACACGCTCTGCCTTCACTTAGGTCATATACTCCCGATTTATCTATAACGAGTATGGACGGTGATTGTTCAATAGACAGAGGATTATATAATGAAATCTACGGTCGCCAAGGCATAAAAAATGTTTACGGAAATATGTTTCAGCTTCATACTCACGTACTGTCTGACAGAACAGACGAAGTTGATTTAATTTCGTATGATGAATATATGCTTAATTGGTCTGAAAACAATGCTTTGCTTGATGGAGATTTGTCAAAAATTTTAGGCGACAGCAAATATGCTTTTACCATTCATAATAAAACAAGTACATTAAGAAAAGGCGATAAAATACGAATAGGCAATGAGGAAATTGAAATTGCAGGCGAACTGTCAACGGGTATATGGTTGGACGGTAAAGCTACCGTTGTTTGTTCAGAGGAAACATTTACACGATTGACAGGAAAAAGCGATTACACTACTTTATGTATTAAACTTACAAAGGACGCAACGGAAAATGATGTAACTTTTCTTCGTAATTTAGCAGGTGAACATTCACTTGTGGATTATCGTGAAAGCAACCGACAAAGCAGAAGCACATATTGGCTTTTCAGCATTTTAGTGTATGGCTTTTTGGCTATTATTGCTATGATTACCGTGTTTAATATAATGAATAATATTTCAATGAGCGTATCGGCAAAAATTAAACAGTACGGAGCAATGCGCGCAATCGGTATGGACGCAAGGCAGCTTACGAAGATGATTACTGCTGAAGCTGTAACTTATGCAATACTCGGCTGTATTATTGGAAGCGTGGCGGGTATTCCTCTTAATAAAGCGTTTTTTGAAACAATGGTAACATCGCACTTTGGCGACCCGTGGGAATTTCCTGTTTCTGCAATAGCAATAATACTTGTATTAGTAGCGGTATCGTGTATTGCGGCGGTATATACACCGTCAAAGCGGATTAAGAGTATGGCGATAACCGATACGATAAATGAATTGTAAGGAATTTATAAAAAATGTAATATAAAGTAAAGTGGACATTTTAAATCGCATTTTAAGCGGTTTTAATATAACTATACACACCATTAACTTTCCAATCTCAAAAAGTAAACGTTTATACGGTTATTAACATTTAAAATGTCCATAAAATGCAGAAATCTATTCTACTATATACACAAAAATAGTCTATCGCTTTTGTAAGCGATAGACTATTTTAATCCTGTTTGACAAATATTTATTTTACTGTTTTAACAGTGTCCTCCAATTGGAGGATTTTTTATTTGTATAATTATTTTTTAGAGTTATTTATAATATACTCAGTGATTTCTGCCGCATCACCTACAATGTTTACACATGGTCGTTTTTTGTAGTAAGTTTTTGTTCTGCGCTCAGGAACATGATTATCCGTTTCACCCGGTTTTAAATTCAAGCCGAGAAGTTCGCGGCATATTATAGAACCGTGTTTTTCACGGAACATTTCTGCTGCATCCTGCACGAGCTTATAATGTTTGGATTTCTTATCAAAAGCTTTAGGTTCAGAATATCCAAATTTTATCCCAATCACCATAAGCATTGCGGAAACTGTACCGCAAACCTCACGCATTCGGCCCATTCCTCCGCCGAAAGAGGAGGCAAGCCGCATGGATGTGTCAAATTCAAGCTCTAAATCTTCGGCAAATGCTCCAATGACAGATTGTGAGCAGTTATATCCTTCTCTGAAAAGCGCCATCGCTTTGTCTCTTTTACTCATTGTACTACCTCCGCGTGTAATAGCTTTGTTTATGTATTATACCACTATGTTACATTTAATTCAAGAATTATATATGTTGTGGATTTTATGAAAATATAGAATTATGTCATTTTATTTACAGATATAACAATTATAAATCAAATATTAATATTGAAATTCGGAGTTAAATCCAAATATTATTGTTGATTTTTGTTCTGTGTAATGGTAAAATGAATACAGTTAGCAGTTGCGTAAAGGAGAGGAAGTATTAAATGAAGACAAGAGACAACTTTTCAGGTAAGATAGGATTTGTTTTAGCTGCTGCAGGAAGTGCGGTAGGTCTTGGAAACATATGGAGGTTTCCTTATCTTGTTGCTAAGTACGGCGGCGGAATTTTTCTTTTAGTGTATTTGATTTTAGTGCTTACGTTTGGGTATTCAATAATGACACTTGAAATTGCTATTGGCAGAAATACCGGACTAAGTCCTGTCGGCGCATATAGAAAGTTCGGTAAAAGACACGTGTGGGTCGGATGGCTTACAGTATTGATTCCGTTTTTGATTTCGGGCTATTACAGCGTAATCGGAGGATGGGTTTTGAAATACCTGATGGTATATGTGCAAAACTTAACTTCCAGTGCCGCTAACAGCGCGTTTTTTACAGAATTCACGGCACGCCCGGTTGAACCGATTGTATATCAGTCTGTATTTATTTTTATATCGGCCGTTATTCTTATCGGCGGTGTAAAAAGTGGAATCGAAAGGGCAAGCAAGGTTCTTATGCCAATTTTGGTAGTGCTCTCGGTTTTGATAGCAGTTTATACTTTAACACTGCCCGGTGCAATGAATGGTGTAAAATACATACTTATTCCTGATTTTTCAAATTTTGGATTTGAGACGATTGTCGGCGCATTGGGTCAGATGTTTTATTCAATGTCGCTTGCAATGGGAATAATGATTACATTCGGCTCGTATTTAAGCAAGAAAGATGATATAGAGAAAAGTGTCAAAAATGTAGAGATATTTGATACATTTATTGCAATTATAGCTACATTTATGGTTGTGCCGGCAGTATTCGCATTCGACCCGGAACAGCTCAATCAGGGCGCAGGACTTATGTTTATTACACTGCCCAAGGTATTTAATCAGGTACCGTTTGGCACATTTATCGGCGGTGCATTTTTTGTACTTGTTGCTTTTGCAGCGCTTACATCGTATATTTCTATACAAGAGGTTCTTATATCAAGCGTCTGCGACTTGTTTAAGATGAAGCGTGTCTGGTCGGTTATCATTTGTGTTGTTGCATCGTGTTTGTTGGGAATCCCCGCGTCGCTTGGTTTTGGAGTATGGGACAATATTCAGATTTTAGGCAATTCAATTTTGGATTTTGCAGACTTGATTGCAAATTCCCTGTTGCTTCCGGTTGCAGCGCTTGCAACATGTATCATATTTGGATGGTCAGTTGGCTTAAAACAGATTGAGGACGAAATAATGCTGACATCCGAGTTTAAGAGAAAAAAGATATTTAAAGTTGTTATAAAGTATGTCGGACCGGTATTTCTTGCAATTATTGTTTTGACAAATATATTACAATTTGCAGGGATAGTATCAATATAAATAATTGAAAAGTGTTTGAAATCTAACTACTGATTTGATTTATAATGCTAAAATTAAAAATAAAATCAAATTTACTGTAAAGAGGCACAAATTTCAAGCAAAATAACAGTATGTTTTCTGGCATAATTGTGTTTAATTATTTAATTCATTGACTTTTATGAAAAAAGGCTTTATAATGTATAGTATCTATCTATGCCATTATCTGTAGCGTAACATTAATTTATGATAAATATTAAAACATTTATAATTTTTAGGAGGAATAAACATGGCAGAAAGAAGGCTGAAAGCTGTACTTGCACTGATAGTTTCAATGATGTTTGTGTTTCAGACTGTGCCAATGTATTCTTTTGCTGAGCAATCAGCAAATGATATAACGGCCACATCTGAGCAATCTGAAAATCAGGCTGCAAAAACAGCTGACGACCAAAATGAATCAGAGCTCAACTTTATGATTGACGAAAACGGAAATCAAGTTGACCTCACAGACGAAATGAGAAATGAGATTTACAGTAATGATGGTGAAAAATCTTCAGGTTATTATGCTGCTGATGCCGAAGGCTTCTTTGCATATGATAATGAGGAGGTTACTGTTGCAGCAGAAACATTAGTTAATGAAACTTTTGATAACAGCAATGTTGGAGATACTGACGTTCCTAACTGGAAATTTGGTATATTCTCAAAAGGGAACAATGCTAAAAAATCAACAATTTCAGTTCAGTCAACAGAAAAGGGTAACGCTCTTAAACTTGATAAAGTTGTTAACGGAGCTAAGAATACAACTTTTGATGCCGGAGACGAAGCTTTATATGCATTGTATCCGTTTAGCACACCGATGGAAGGCAACTTTATCGTATCAGTTGATTTGTATGTGGAAAAGGCTGCAAGACTTGGTATGTTTATGTACGGTCAGAGTGCAGCTGTTCCGCAGGAAAGCATAATGGATGAGCTTGCAAAGGGTTCAAACGGTACGGTTCCGTATCTTGGCAGAGCTTATTTATGGGATAACGGCGGTGATAAGGTTGATCCTAAAACAGCAGGACCTAAGGGCTTTATTGCATGGGATAATGATACAAAGACCAAAGATTATAATTCGCAGGCTTGGTCAGAGAAGCAGTGGTATAATATCAAGTTAAGTGTTAACACTGATTCAGGTAAATATACTGTTGATTTGACTGATGAATCAGGAAAAAATATTGTTTCCACAAAAGAACTTAGCCTTACAGAGAGTGTTCTTACAGGTGATTCTAAGGTATACGGTGTTGGTCTTAATATTCAGGATGATGTTAAGACTCTTGGAACATGTTTCTTTAAGAACTTAGTAGTTATTGATAATAACTCTGCTGAATCGGATGCACAGATTGTTGCGGCAGATAAGGCTGCTGTTTCATCTCTGCCTGATGGGATTTCAGCGGATGCCATTACTGAAGGTTTTGACCTTCCAATAACAGGACCGTATGGTTCAAAAATTGCATGGACGTCTTCAAATACTGATGTAATTTCAGTTGATGCAAACGGACATGTAACGGTTAAACGACCGGAATTCACAGGCGGCGGAGGTGTGGCAGCTGTATTGACAGCTAAACTTGAAAGAGGCCTTGCTACAGCTGAGACAACTATAAATGTTCAGGTGTTGGAGCAGACACCTTCAACACCTGCCGAGATAGTAAATGGTGATAAAGCTTTATTGGAGCTTCCGTCTACAATTAAAGCGACAAGCGTTTCTGAAGGATTTATAATGCCTGTTAAAGGAACATTTGGTTCAACAATTACATATTCTTCAAATTCATCATATGTGAGTGTTGATAATGCAACAGGTGCTGTTACAATTGTAAGACCACCGTTTACAGACGGCGGAACGCAGAATGTTACACTTACTGCAACATTAAAGAGCGGCAGTTCGACAGAAACGAAAGTTTTTGAACTTAGTATTTTAGAGAATGAGCCGGCAACAGATTATGAAAAAGCCGTGTACGATGTAAATAATGTATTTATAGGCGGAATTGATATCAATAATGTTCGACAGAGCAGCTTTGTACTTGGAGACAAAGGTAACTATGGTAATTTGTCTTGGAGCTCATCAAATGAAGATTATATTAAAATAGAAGATAATTATATATATGATGATGAAAAATTTGATGATGAAGGTAATTCAGAGGGCGGCAACATCATCGGTTGTGATGGTTACAAAGCTGTAGTTACAAGACCTGATAGAAACAGTTCAAATGTAACTGTGACTTTAAATGTTACATCTAATGTAAATGGTCGGGTAGCAACAAGAGCTTTGATTCTCACAGTTATTGCAGAAGATGCGCTGAAAGCTTATCCCGGTGTCGAAGGATATGGAGCATATTCAAAGGGTGGCCGCGGCGGTCAGGTTTATCACGTTACAACTCTTGCACATGACGGCGTTGGTTCGCTCACCTATGGACTTGAACAGGTTCAAGGTGCAAGAACAATTGTGTTTGACGTTGGCGGTGTTATCGACCTTACAGATCTTGGCAGACCTATATCTATCAAGGGTGAAAAATATTCAAATGTTACTGTTGCGGGTCAGACTGCTCCTTATCCTGGTATTACACTCAAGGGTTATGGTTTGACAGTAAGCAGTGCACATGATGTAATAATTAGAAATATCAGAATAAGAATTGGTGATGTATTTGAAGACGGTGCTGTTAACCAGTCTGACCCGATGAGTATTGGTTCATCAAAACAGGTTGTTGTTGACCACTGTACAATGCAGTGGGCTATCGACATGGACTTCCGTATTACAGGTGAGTATATCACAATGTCTAATACAATGATGGGTAAGTCATTGTCCGCTAACTCTCCTCACGAGAAGGGCGGTCACGCATATGTTGGTATGATTAATGAAGGTGCGCGTAAGGTTACGTTTGCAAAGAACTTTGTAGGAGACAGTACACAGCGTTCACCGCGTATCACAGACGCTGACTGGATTGACTCATATAACTGTCTGCTTTATAACTGCGGCAACGGTTATGACCTTTACAACTATGAGTGGCAGAACAAGAACGCAAAGATGAACGTTCATCATAACTATGCACGTATGGGTCCGAACGTATCTAATGGTACACCGTTTAGAGCAGGACGCGGACGTAATTATGCCGGCGGCATCATGGCATACTTTACAGGTAACTATAAGGGAAATGCTAAAGATTCAAAACCGACTGCCCTTGCAACTGCTACCAATGCAGGTTCGATTAAGACAGTTTTGAATTTTGGTTCTGATAATAAGAAGGCGGGAACAGATTATGACCTCAGCAATGTAACACTTGATGAATGGAATAATAATCCGGCTTCATATGACAATATGGGTAAGCAGGCAAACGCTGCTACGCTTACTTATATGACATATCCTTTCCCGGCTCCGCGAGGAGACGTAATGGATGTTGTTGCTGATGATGGTTCAATCAGCATAGTGGATTATGCGCTTGACGATAACGGTATGGGTGCAACAAGACCGGCTCGTGATCTTTATGACACAATGATGCTCAAAGAAATGAAGCTTGGTGGAACATATAATAAGAGTAACATTTACTCACTGAAAGCAAGTCTAAAGCAAAGTGAAGTTGCACCGTTCTTTGAGGAACTCGAAAAACGCACAGGAAATGATTATTCTGAGTATAAGACAGAACGTGAATGGTATGTAAAGCAAGGTGAGGGTCCTACGCTCAAGGGTGCAGCTTCTGCAGCGGGCAGCACAAAGCCTATTCACTGGGATGATTATACAGATGTAAATGTTAATACAAATCCTGATGCCAAAAATAAATATGACTCACATTATACAACTACTTTTGAAGTAGGAGATTGGTGGGGTGAGTACTGTGGTTCGCCGGGGCAGCAGGAAACTTACACGCTGTATGACGAAGCGCTTAATCGTACATTTAAGACAACAGATCCGAATTATGACCAGACAAGATATTCACTTGTTGGTATAGATACAGAGTATATTGCAACTGAAAGAACTGTTGCAGATCTCTATCCGGCAGACTGGGTTAAGGAAGACTTCCCTGAAATTGCTGAATTTATGGATAGTTACAGAAAGAAGCATTATGCAGGTAAAGATGACAGCTACAAAATTTCATGGGATGGTATGGGTGACGGTATTCCGAACTGGTACAAAGAGTATAGAGGCTGGAGCCAGTCACGTTATTTGTCAAGTGAAGTAGATCCTGAGACAGGTTATACCTATCTTGAAGAATATCTCCAATTTATGGCTGACGATCAGCCGCTTGATACAGATGATACATCGGCATCAATTGAGAACTTTAAGTATAATAAATTAGGTTACTCAACGGTTCAGTTATTCTGGAACACAGATTACAGAACAGCATGCGTTCTTGAGTACGGAACAGAGCCGGGTAATTATACACACAGCGAAATTTTGACATATGATGCAACAACAGACTTCTATCATACTTATCATGCACAAACTCTTATAGATTTAGAGCCTGATACACAGTACTACTACAAGATTACTGCAACCGATGAAAACAGTAATCAGACTGTAGCCGAGTATGATCCGAATGATGAAAATACGAAGAATATGACTTTCAAGACTACGGTTGCTCCTGAGGGTTCAAGTGATTTAAAGCCTGATAAGCCGGTTGTAACAAACTCAGTTCCGTATCTCAATCAGGTTAGACTTAACTGGACAGGAAATGTTGCAACAGATGAAAGTTATGAGATTTATTATGATACAGAAAATCATGGTGATGATTTGACAGCATATGCTCATAAGCTTACAGGTATCGACGGAAGAACAAATAAGGCTATTGTAACGGGGCTTGAGAATAACGTAACTTATTATTTTGTAGTTGCGTCAGTAAACAGCAATGGTAAAGTAGGATCAGATGTTATCACGGTAGTTCCTACAGGTGTGCTTATAGATTACGACTTCACCAAGATGACTGAAGCGGAAAAGAAAGATTACATGACAAATCAGTATATGTATGTACTTGGCGGAAGTGTAACAATGCAGAAAGACCCTGATACAGGTGAGAATGTTTTGCAGCAGCTTGACGAAACAAACTCGCACGGTGTACAGTCAGACCTTAAGTTTGCCGTAACACAGGATGAGAAGTTCACATACGAAGTTAAGATGAAACTTTTGTATCAGAAGCAGACCGATGCTCTTAATAAGCAGGATAATGTTGGTACTGTTGCTGCTGATGAGCATAATACAATACAGGTTAACTTCTTTAAAGATGCACTTGTAACAGACGATAAAGATTCAACAAATGCAGCTCTTTGGGATTCAGCATTTTCGGTATACTTTGACAGCGAATCAAGGCCGATAACAGAAGCAGGCGGAAGATTTGATGGTACAACCGAGATAGGAACATTTAAGTTTGGAACTACCCCGGTAGGTTCATATGATTCAGGAAGAACTGTGGGACCGAATGTTTCTAACAGAGTATTACCGTCAGGTACAGGTTATTCACTTGGAACTTATGAATACACAACAAAATATGGTGATGCTAAATATTCAAATATCGCCAAAACTGATAAGACCTTGCATGGTATTTGGTATTACGAACTTGGATCGGCTAAATTTGTAACATATAAGTTTGTAGTTGATCCGCTTGGAAACGATATCAGAATTTATGCAGATGGTGAGCCGATTTATGAATCGGGTACCTTCAGTGAGAACTTAGAAGAGCCGTATAATGTCGGCAAAGTACAGATTAAGTCGCGTAATGACGGATATTCATGGGTTAATATAGCAAGTATTAAGGCTTATAGCGGCGACGGCAAGGGTGATATATCTGTTAAGCCTGTACCGCCCGGTCAGGTTTCAGGAACAACCGGTGGCGGCGGCGGTGGTGGTGTAACAATACCTGCAAATCCGACAGCGACACCGCAGACGACAGAAGACCCGAATTCAACAGAAGCTCCGGCAGCTACTGAAGCCCCGGTTGCAGATCCTGTTAATCCGGAAACAAACAAGTATTTTGATGACATCGGTTCAGTTGCATGGGCTGTTGACTCTATAAATACGCTTGCTGAACAGGGTATCATTACAGGTACAGCTGACAGACAGTTCTCACCTAACGCAAATGTAACAAGAGCTGAATTTGCAACTATGCTGATGCGTGCTTACGGCAGTGATGTTACAGCCGCAAACATTCAGTTTAATGACGTTGCAGCAGGTGAATGGTATTATGAACCTATCGCTAAAGCAGTTGCTCTTGGCGTAGCAAATGGTTATGATGATGGAACCTTTGGAATTAATGACAATATATCTCGTGAGGATATGATGGTTATGGCATACAGAACTATGAATGCGATTAACCTTACAGTTCCGAAGAATAAAGATTATGAGAATTTCAGCGATCAGAATTCAATCAGCGACTACGCTGTTGAAGCTATCGAAGCAATGTATTGTGCTGATATAATTAATGGTGTAGGCAATAATCTGCTTGATCCTAAAGGAAGCGCAGATCGTGCTCAAGCCGCTAAAATAATACACGGACTAACTAATATGGAGGGAACTGTTAATGAGTAATTTAAAAAGAGTAATTTCAATGCTTTTGGCAGTGGCTATGATTTTCAGCATGTCTGCGATTGTTGCCTATGCCGAAGATGAAACAACAACAAATCAGGAGGCTGCCGACGCTGTTTTAGAGTCGGCGGCAGCATCCGTACTTGCATCACTTCCGAATGATGATGTTCAGTATGCTGATGCTTATAAGTTTGACTATGCTCTCGGTATTTTCGAGATGCTTGCCGATGGTTACTGGCAGAAAGATCAAGTAACAAGAGGTGAATTTGCGACAATCGTTGCAAAGATGATTAAGGCAAATACTGCAGGTTATCCGAGCTACAGCTATTCACCGTATACTGATATTAATGCATCACACTTTGCATATCCGGCAGTATGCTACCTTACAGATATAGGTATTTTGAATGGTGACGGAAATTCAGTTTTCAGACCGGACGAACCGATTCTTGTGAACGAAGCAACAAAGATGGTTATGTGCGCTATTGGCTTCAAAGATGCCTGCGAACTTAACGGCGGTTATCCTACAGGATATAATAAGTTTGCAACAATTCAGGGCGTGTATAACAACCTTAGCTTTAGCTACACAAGCTCAATGACAGCTATGCAGATGTCACAGATGGTGAGAAATGCTCTTGAAGCTAACATTATGGATAAAGTAATTTATAGAGCAGACGGTACGGCAGACGCTATGATTAGCGAAACCAAAACTCTTCTTACCGAGACATATAAGATTGAGAACTTTTCAGGCATAGTAGATGGTACTTATTTATCATATCTTTCAGGAAGCGAAGTAGGACTCGAAAACGAAGTTAGTATTGACGGAACATGTTACCAGTTTGATACAGCAAATCTGGATATGGAAGCATTGCTTGGATATGAAGTTAATTGCTATTACATGGAAGATGTTTCGGGTTACAGAAGACCTTATGTTGTATACTGTGAGCCGAGAAAAGGCAAGAATAATGAGATTGATGTAATGGCGAAGGATATAGTATCTCTTACATCAACAGAGTTTGTATATAATGATGCAAACGGTAACGAGAGAACACTTCAGGTTCAGCCTTCAACAGAGGTTTCATATAATGGTAAGCCGTTCTTTGACCTTGGCGAAAAATCTTTAATTGTAAAAGAAGGTCATGTAAAGGTTGTTACACATGATTCAGCTTCAAGGGCAGAAGCCATTATTATTCAGGAGCAGTTTGACGGATTATTTGAAAGATATAATAAAACAAACTATCAGGTTATTTTCCAGGATAATATGACACAGAAGCTTCCGGAGGTTAAGTTTGATACTGTTTACAGAACAAGACTTACTCTTGATGGCAAAGATATTAAACCTGAGGAACTCGTTAAGAATGATGCTATTACATTTACAGTAAGTAAAGACGGAGAGTATATCCGTGGTTATGTTTCAAAAACTGTTGAGACAGGTCAGGTTTCAAGAAAGTATACAGAAGATTATGCAGCGGGAACATATACAGTTGTTACCTTGAATGAGAAAGACTATTTCATTTCTGCATATTGTTCGAATGATATAAGCACAGGATTTTCAAGTGACTTCCAGATTACTTATGATGGAAGAATTCTCGGAACAAAAGCTTCTTCTTCAAATGGCGGTAACTATGGTTATTTGATTAAGTTTGGAACAGAAGGCGGTATGTTTAACAGTGGCTTTAGAGTAAAGCTTCTTGACAGAAACGGTAAGGTTGCTGAATACGTATCAGCACTTAAGGTTAACACAAATGTTGATGGTGAAATTAAGCAGAGATCTGCATCGGATATTGCAACCAAATATTTTTCATATTTTGAAGACCCACAGGTAGTTGTTTTTGAGACAAACAACAATGGTGAGATTAGAACTCTGTACAGAGCAGCCGACTATACAAAAGAACTTGGCGATCCGGATGATCTTGATTTTGGCATGTACTATACCGGTTCAGCAAGATATAATAACAATTTGATTGCAAATTGTGCAATTAATGATTCTACATTAATTTTCAGAGTTCCGTTTGTAGATAGAGACAGAAACGAAGATTATCAGATTGAAACTAAAGAAACTTTGACAAACGGCTCATATACAGTTGATATTTATGATATCAGAAACGGTATAGCAAATGTAATTGCAATTAAGGATAAGGAGCCTACAAAGCTTAGCGATACAGCAGATACTCTTATTGTTGATAAGTTCTCAACAGCATGGGATGAAGAAAAGCAGGAGAAGGTTCTTGAAGTAAGCGGATGGTCAAAGGGTGAACTTATTTCACTTAAGGTTGACGAGGATGTATCTCAGGTTGAGTCACTTACAACTACTGAGGAAAAGGGTATTAAAGATTTAGTACGCGGTGATGTTATTCAGTATACTAAGGGTTCTAATGATTATTTGTACACGTACAGAGTATTGTTCAACTACTCACTCAGAGGCGCTACAGATAATTATTTTGAGGCAAATCAGGATCGTCTGTCGAACTATCAAGTATCAAATGATGATCTTTACACACTGTTTGGTCAAGTACAGCGTTCATACGACTACTTCATGGTTGAAACAACCAATATTAATGATAAGAAGTGGTTTAGAGCATATCCTACAACAGATATAAATCTCTATATTTATGACACACAGAAAGATGAGATTATAATTGGTGAATCGTTTGATATAGAGGTTGGTGATAAAGTATTTATCAGAACCAAAAATATTGATCAGCAAATTGATATGCTTGTAATTCAAGATTAGAATTTTAAATTAAGCATCACAAATTTACTTGCCGCCCTGCAAAATGCAGGGCGGTTTTTATATGTCCAAAATCTTACATTGTATCACAATAAACATGTCAATATGATATAATGATATTCTATATAATTATATTTTATTTATCGATTTAGTAGATTGACCAAAAAAATCTTTTTTTGCGGCAGGCTTTTCGTTAAAGATATAAATGTGCTGTTATTGACAAATTGACAAAATAGGAGTAGAATATCTTTGATATTATTGAATAGAGATTAATATGCGGAATTATTGTTTGCACAGTACTTCAGCATATTTATGTTTGTATATTGGTAATAATCTTTATGCAGCTTGACTGTATAATATGAGAACCGGAAAGGTAGTACATATATGAAAATTGGAATTCCAAGAGCGTTGCTGTTTCAGTATTATTATCCCTTGTGGCGTTCACTTTTTGAACGTTTAGGTTTTGAGATTGTCGTATCAGACGAATCCACAAAACCGCTTGTACAGAAGGGAATTGCTGTTACTGTACCGGAGATATGTTTTCCGATAAAGATTTACAACGGTCATGTTATAAATCTTATGGAAAAGGGCGTAGATTATATTTTTTGTCCCAGATTTGTACATATAGAAAAGGACTACTGGTTTTGTCCGAAGTATATAGGTTTGCCTGAACTCGTCGAAATGTCTGTACCCGGCTCAAATGTACTTGTTGCAGAAATAGACTGTCAGCGCGAGGATACTGCCGACCCGAAATGTTATGCGCCGGTTGCGAAGAAGCTGGGCATTCCTATGAGTAAGATGAAAACAGCGCTTAAAGGTGCGGCTGAAGATTTTGCAAAGTTCAGAGAATACTGCCATTTAGGACTTACACTGGATGAGGCAGCAAAGGTTATGTTTGAAGGTGCATCGGTCGAGGATTTTATATTGCCGGAATATGACACAACAATAGGACTTATTGGATATATATATAATGTGTATGATCCGTTTATCAGTATGAATATTATCAAAAAGCTGCGCGAGCTCAAAGTCAATGTAATCACGTTTGATATGCTCGATGCAAGACAGCTTCTTAAGTACAGAAACAATTGTACGCGTCCTATTTTCTGGACCTTTCCCGATAAGCTTTACCAGTCCGCAAGCGTTATGATAAAAGACTTGCAGGTTCAGGGAATAATACACATTACAGCATTTGGCTGTGGTCCTGACTCTATCGTAGGCAAGGAGATAGAACACGACTTTGCTGATTCGGGAGTACCGTTCATGACGCTGCGAATCGATGAGCATACAGGCGAGAGTCATTTGCAGACAAGAATTGAAGCGTTTACCGATATGATTAAGAGGAAAATTCGTAAGGTAAAAGAAGTCAGAGAAGTTAATGAGGTGAAAAGATGAAGGTATCATTTCCGCATATGGGTTGTGTAACCGGATATAAAAGGCTTATGGAGAAACTCGGTCATGAGGTAATAATGCCTGAACGTCCGTCACAGCGCACTATGGAGCTTGGTGCAAAGTACAGCCCGGAATTTATTTGCTTTCCGTTTAAGGTTATGACCGGTACTTATATCGAATGTGCCGAAAAGGGCGCTCAGCTAATCGTATCATCAGGCGGTAACGGTCCGTGCCGTGCAGGTATGTACCCGGATGTCCATCAGAAGGTATTGCAGGAACTGGGATACAAAACGGAGGTTATGGTATTTGACAATATGTTCAAAGACTTCAGCGCATTTGTCAAAACAGCCAAACGACTGATGAACGGCACAAATATATTTAAGACGGCAGGTATAGCTGCTTATGTTTATGCGCTGGTTAAGAAGATGGATAAGCTTGAAAAACGTCTCAAGATTATACGTGCATATGAAGTTAATCAAGGCGATTTTTCAAAGGCGTGGAAGAATATAGTTAGTATGTTTGAAAAAACAAATACTATACGCGATGTGAACCGCACATATAAAAAGGCTCTTGAAATATTCGACAGTATACCGTGCCGTGAAGTGAAAGAACAAGAACGTATCCGTGTCGGAATAGTGGGCGAAATATATGTTATTATGGAGCCGACTGTGAATAAAAACGTTGAGGAAATCCTTAATTCACTCGGTGTAGAGGTTGAGAATGTTCAGTATATTTCTGACTGGGTTGAGCATAACGTTATTCCCAAATGGCTGCCGTTTCCAAAGTCGCATAGAGTATTTAAAAGTTCTGACAAAGTTTCGCCTATTAACTGCGGTGGACATGATAAAGAAAACATGGGCTGGGTTTTTGACTTTGCAAAGCGCGGATTTGACGGTGTAGTGCATCTTATGCCGTTTGCCTGCCTGCCGGAGTTGGTTAATCTCGGCAAGTTCCCTGCTGTTTCAAAAGAGCTTAATATGCCGATAATTTCACTTTCACTTGACGAACAAATGGGCGAGGCACATGTAAAGACGAGACTGGAAGCGTTCAGTGATCTGATTAAGAGTAAGCATTTTTCAAAGCAGCAGCCTACAAGCGGCAATGTGGCAGACTCGTTTGAGAACGCTGCAAGAAAAGTGGGAACCAAAGTTGATAAAGTAAAGGAAAACTTGCAGACTTCGCCGGCAAAACCAGAGTATCAGGCAAAATAGATTATAGTAGGAGTAGGTAATATATGAAGTATTATTTGGGTATAGATATAGGCTCTGTAAGCACAAATGTTATAGCAATGGATAAGGATTATAACGTTTGTTTTAATCAGTACATCAGGGCTAACGGTCAGCCGCTTGAGAGTGTAAAAAAGGGTATGACAAAGTTAAAAGAAGCTATCGGATGCAGTGATGATGATATTTTAGGCATAGGCACAACTGGCAGCGGGCGTGAGCTCGCAGGTGTTCTTGTCGGAGCCGATGTAATCAAGAACGAGATTACCGCACATGCAACGGCAACATTGCACTTTCATCCTGACGCATCTACTATTTTTGAGATTGGCGGACAGGATTCAAAGATAATTATTCTGCAAGACGGAATGGTTACTGATTTTGCAATGAATACGGTTTGTGCTGCAGGTACGGGTTCGTTCCTTGACCACCAGGCAGAACGACTTGGTGTCCCAATCGAACATTTTGGTGAACTTGCACTGACTGCGGAGAAAGACGTCAGAATCGCAGGACGCTGTACAGTTTTTGCCGAGTCTGATATGATAGCAAAACAGCAGTATGGATTCTCAAAGGCAGAGATTATCAAGGGGCTGTGTACTGCGCTTGTTAGAAATTATATCAATAACCTCGCCCGCGCAAAGAAACTGAAACCGCCATTTATTTTCCAGGGTGGTGTTGCTGCAAATGTCGGAATAAGAAAGGCGTTTGAGGACGAAGTCGGTGAGAAGGTTATAATTCCTAAATATTTTAATGTAATGGGCGCTATCGGTTCGGCAATCCTTGCAAAAGAATACATAGAAGAAAACAATATCGAGAAGCCGAACTTTAAAGGTTTTGAACAGTTAGAGCTTGAATTCAAGCCGACCAGCTTTGAGTGTAACGGCTGCTCTAACATGTGTGAGGTTATCAGAGTTATATCTTCTGACAATGAGGTTTTGGCTGTATGGGGCGATAAGTGCGGTAAGTATGCCGGCACTAGTAAGGCGTCACAGACATCGGGGCGTTAATTAAATTATTGGAGGTAATAGTATGGCATATACATATAAAACAAAAGGGACATGTTCCCGTCAGATAACATTTGATATTGAAAACGGCAAGGTAAAGAACGTGGCGTTTTTTGGCGGCTGCCACGGTAATCTTCAGGGTATATCCGCATTGGTTGAAGGTATGGATGCCGAGAAGGTAGTGTCACTGCTCAAAAATATTGACTGTAACGGAAAAGGCACATCGTGCCCTGCTCAGCTCGCTAAGGCAGTGCAGGAAGCAATATCCTAGGATTTAAATTCACCGCTGTTAATTTAGCGGTGAATTTTTAAGTTTTTGGGAACAAAATACATATGTAAATCGTCTAATTCAGTATAATAAAATTAAGGCTGCAGTAATGCTGTCAAGAGAAAAAGGGGAGATTTTTATGAAAAAATTTGTTGTACAGCTGTTGGTATTTGTACTGGCAATAACCGCTGTGACGCCGGTATTGGCTGAGAATACCGATGGTCTTCAGAATGCGATTTTAGCAGTAAAGTCGAGGATAGAAATTCCGCTGGAATATTCGAAGTTTACAAATGACACGATAGTGTCCGACAGCGGAATGAATACATATTCGATGCAATGGTCAACGTCTAAAGATGATGCAGATAATTATTCATACATAAGGGTTGTAATTGACCAAAACGGCAATATCACGAATTACAGTAAGGGTGACAGCAGCTACGCATATTATGATGATATAAAACTGCCCAAGTATAGCAGTGAAGAGATTAAGCAGATAGGGTATGAGTTTTTCTCTAAGCTTAATCCCGATTTGATACCTGAATTTACGACAGATGAGATAAGA
>CAOKIL010000002.1 GCA_948468535.1 uncultured Eubacteriales bacterium | reverse complement strand
CTGCTTACCGGTGAGTACGAAAAAGTCCGCCCGAAAGTAATCGGAAATCCCTGCATGGTTCCGCCGCTCAGCGTATCTTCGACATACTTTTCGTCAAGGTGAGTTTTGTCAGCGATTTTGCTTATAATCTCACGGTCATAGTATTCCATACCAAGTATATCGGCAAGCAATTTGCCAAGCTCTCTGCCGCCGCTGCCGAATTCACGGCTTACTGTAACGATTTTCATTCTTGTCCTCCAAATTAAACTTGACTTATGCCGTTATTATCAGCTTATTTTCAGAATTCATATGGTATATAACAAGGTATTCATAAAACGAACTGTCACCCAGAGTATACATCTCGTACGAATTCTGTCCTTTAACCTCAAACTCCGACTGCTTAAAGCCTCTTTCTGCCAAAACTTTAATGTATGCCTTATATGCATCGTCATTCAGTTCATATGTATAATATGTACTGCCGTTATCCGTTTCCGTTTTCTTCAGCTCAACTCCGGTAACGCTCTCAAACTTCGGTATAGTTGAGTTTATGTAATATTCATATGTGCCATCGCCCGACGGCCACTTATATCCTTCATCTGTCGGATATCTTCCGTTCTCGTCAGCAGACCACCATGGTCCGACTGTCGGTTTGTGCTGGGCTGACGCTCCCGGACTGACCTGACCTCTGCCGTTTTGACCTCCGCCGTATATATCATATCCTCCAAATATATCGTCATCGTCATTATCAAAATAATCCCACGGATGCGAATTTCTGTGGTTTCTGTAATCATAATATTCTACCGGACCATTATTATGAAAATCATCACGTGCTATAAAGTGTCTCGTAAACCGGCTGATGCCAAGAACTGCCGATGAAATAATAATCACTGCAAGTGCCGCTGCGCCTATAATGTAAGCTATGTTTTTGGGCCATAGCTTTTTGCCGCTGTTATATCCCACCGGCTTAATATTTGTATTATGCACTGAAACCGTAACGTTATCAGTCATCTTTCCGCAAAAGCTGCAAAACTTTGCATTGTCATTTATTTGCTTTCCGCAGTTTTTACAATACATATAATCACTCTCCTTTACCGTATCCTGATTTATTTCTGCATAGTCTTGTCAACATCGTCCATTATTTCAGAAATCTTTAAGTGCTGCGGACACATACTTTCGCACTTTCTGCACTTTAGACAGTCGTCTGCATGGCCTTCAAGCTTTGCATACTTCTGCTTAGGTCCTGTTTCCCAAGTATAAACCGATGCACACAAATTGTACAGTTTGAATACTTCTGGAATATTAATTCCGGCAGGACACGGCATACAATAAGCACATCCGGTACACTGAACGTTAGCGCCTTTATTGAATACTTCGCCCGCCTTCATCAGCTTGCTTCGCTCTTCATCAGTCAGCATTCCTGCATCGCTTCGGCTTGCATACTCAATATTTTGCTTTAACTGTTCCATGTTGCCCATTCCGCTTAGAATAACAGTTACTTCTTTCCTGTCCCACAAAAAGTCAAGAGCATATTCAACCGCCGACCTGTCCTTCGGAAGTTCATTTTCAACATGCTTTGCAGCATTAGCTAAATATCCGCCTTTAAGCGGTTCCATAATAATTACCGACAGACCGTGACTTTCAGCATATTCAAGGCCTTCAAGCCCCGCCTGATGACACGCCGCTGCGTCCGCATAGTTTATCTGGAGCTGGCAGAAGTCGAATACACCGTCTGATGAATCCACGATATACTTAAACGCATCTAAATCGTCATGAAATGAAAATCCAAAGTGTTTTATTTTTCCTTCTGCCTTATATTTGAGCAGTTTTTCTATCACACCGAATTTTACAATCTTTTCATCCCAGACTTTTCTTGACATATCGTGCAAAAGATAAAAATCAAAATAATCCGTCTGCACTTTGCCGAACTGTTCGTTAATCAGACGGTCAACATCATCAGGACAGCTTAAATTCCAATGCGGAAGCTTATCGGCAATCTTTATCCGGCTGCGTATACCAAGCCGCTGTACAACATCACCCAAAGCAATCTCGCTCTCACCGTTATGATACATATATGCTGTATCAAAGTAGTTGACGCCGTTATCCACTGCATATTTAACCATTTCTTCAAGCGCATCGCGGTCGATTACCTCTTTACCGTCTTCTGTTTTTGTCGTCAGCCGCATGCAGCCCAAGCCAAGTACCGAAACTTCTGTATCTTTCACTTTTCTGTATTTCATAAAAAGCACCTCAAAATTAAAAATATACTTAATTATTATATCACAAGTATATGCGGTTTGCAAATTGTTTTGTTTAAAATTTGCAGTGTGGCTTGAATATAATTCTTATGATTGCAAATACTGTATACAACCAAACTACCAAATCAACAGGAGGCAAAGTCATGAGAAACAACAAAGTGGAAATCTGCGGCGTTAACACCTCTAAGCTTCCGATACTTTCGGCGAAAGAAAAACAAGAGCTTTTTGAAAAAATCAAGCAGGGCGACCGTGAAGCACGTCAGACATTCATATACGGTAACCTACGGCTGGTTCTAAGCATACTGAAACGCTTCGGCAACCGAAATGAGAATATTGACGACTTATTTCAAATTGGATGTATCGGACTTATAAAAGCGGTAGAGAACTTTGATACAGGTCACGGAGTACAATTCAGCACCTATGCTGTACCCATGATAATAGGTGAAATCAGACGTTATCTTAGAGACAACAACTCAATCCGCGTCAGCCGCTCAATGCGTGACACGGCATATAAAGCATTATCGGTCAAAGAACGCCTGACCAATCAAAACGGTAAAGAACCCACAGTAGCTGAAATAGCAAAAGAACTTGAGCTGAAGCCGGAGGACATATCCATTGCACTTGATGCAATTATGGACCCTGTATCAATGCACGAACCTGTATATCATGACGGAACCGATGCTGTTTTTGTAATGGACCAAATTAAAGATGAAAAGAATATAGACGACTCATGGCTTGAAAGTATATCATTAAAAGAGGCGATAAACCGCCTGGGCGACAGAGAAAAACATATAATAAATCTTAGATTTTTTCAGGGAAAGACCCAAATGGAAGTTGCCGAAGAAATCGGTATATCTCAAGCTCAGGTTTCAAGACTTGAGAAAAATGCGCTCAGCAGTATGAAGAAGAATCTATGAAATATGGAGGAATAATTATGTATAAATATAATAAGTCAATAAAAACACTCGCTTTGTTAACTGCGTTAGCTGTAATATTAGCCGCAGCGCCGCTCACAGCGGCTTTAACCGTGTTTGCGGACAATCTTGACACACAGGTAGATACAGATGTGTCTGCCTCGCTGGTTGATGCCAAATCTGCAATCCTAATTGAGCCAGTCAGCGGAACTGTTTTGTATGAATTTAACCCTGACGAACGTTTGCAAATCGCAAGCGTAACCAAAACAATGACTATGCTTCTTGTCATGGAAGCAATCGACAACGGAAAAATAAGCTATGACGACATGGTTAGCACAAGCGAGCATGCGGCGTCAATGGGCGGTTCGCAGGTTTTCCTTGAACCCGGAGAGCAAATGTGCGTTGATGATATGTTAAAGGCAATAGCGATTTCATCAGGAAACGATGCCGCCGTTGCAATGGCTGAATTTGTCGCAGGAAGCGAAGAAGCGTTTGTCGATTTGATGAACAAAAAAGCTGCGGCTATCGGCTGTGAAAACACGCACTTCTGCAACTGCAACGGTCTTGACGAGCCTGATGACCATTACAGTACAGCAAGAGACGTGGCTAAGATTTCATGCGAGCTTATCAAGCACAGAGATATCTTTAAGTATACAACTACATGGATGGACACTTTGCGCGGCGGAACCTTCGGTCTTTCCAACACCAATAAACTTCTCAAATCCTACAACGGCGCAAACGGGCTCAAAACCGGATCAACCGAAAAGGCAAAATACTGCCTCTCCGCCTCTGCCGAGCGCAACGGTATGGATTTAATCGCCGTCATACTCGGAGCGCCCAGCACAAAAGAACGTTTCGGCAGTGCGACAAAACTTCTTGATTACGGATTTGCTAATTACAGTTTGGTACGCGGCGCGGAGAAAATTGAAACTATCCCTAATATAAAAGTTCAAAGCGGCGTTCGCGACAATGCCCCGGTTGAGCTTAGCGGCTCGTCAGACTTTATAGTTAAAAAGGGCAACGAGGATAAGGTAGAGGTTGAAATCAACCTTGAAACGTCACGCGTTGCACCTGTTCTTGAAGGCGAAAAAGTCGGAAATGTGGTATTTAAAATTGACGGCTCAAAGGTTGCTGAAACAGACATAACAGTTATGGAAACTGTAGATAAGATAAATGTTTTGCAGTTGTTTCTTAAAAATATGCAGAAGTATTTTAGCATATAAACAAATCGGAGCGGGCAAATACCCGCTCCCGTTTAACAATTTTCGCCGTCCTCTGTCATTGCATCATATCCGGTCTCGCCTGTGCGAACCTTAACCACATCCCGCACACCGTATACAAAAATCTTACCGTCGCCTATATGACCTGTGTACAAAGCTTTTGTAGCAGCCTGAATTACGTCTTGAACCGGAACCCTGCATACAACAATATCTATTTTAATCTTCGGCAAAAGCGTTGCTTCAACAGCAACACCGCGATAGTATTCGCTGCTGCCCTTTTGCATACCGCAGCCAAGTACATGTGATACCGTCATGCCTGTAACTCCTATATCGTTAAGCGCATGCTTGAGCGCCTCAAATTTAGACTCCTTGCACACAACCGTAATCTTAGTAATCGGGTGACCGTCAGAATCAACAGTCGTGCCGCCCACTTCCTCGGGAACCTTAACAACAGGAACGGCTTTAGCCGCTGCAGCTTCAGGTTCAACTGTACCTTCACTGACTGCAAGAGTTGACGGCATAAAGTCAGCATATGCCGATGTCATTCCATGTTCATATACATCAAGACCGCCGATTTCTTCTTCAGCCGATACACGCAGACCAACAGTCTTGTTTATAATCAAATAAAATACAGTCATTGTAACTGCTGTCCAAGCGCACACTGTGAGTACTGCAAGAGCCTGAAACCCAAGCTGTGAAAATCCGCCGCCGTAAAACAAACCGACAATTTCGTTGCCCGGAACAGTGTCTGTTGCAAACAAACCAACAGCTAGCGTACCCCAAACACCGTTTACAAAGTGAACTGCAACAGCTCCTACCGGGTCGTCAATATGAAGCACGTTGTCAAGGAGCCATACACCGAACACAACAAGCAATCCCGCAACAATACCTATAATACATGAACCCATTGCGTCCGTTACATCACATCCTGCCGTTATAGCAACAAGACCTGCCAGAGAGGCGTTAAGACACATCGAAACATCCGGCTTACCGTATTTAAGCCATGTAAATATCATACATGTTACTGTAGCAAGCGCCGGTGCGATTGTTGTCGCAACAAATATCGACGCAAGCTGCGGACCCGATGTAGCGGCAGCGCCATTAAATCCATACCATCCAAACCATAAAATAAAACAGCCTAAAGCGCCTATAACAACATTATGTCCGGGAAATGCGTGGGATTTAATCTTTCCATTCTTATCCTTTGTGAATTTGCCTATACGTGCACCGAGAATTGCCGCACCGATTAATGCTGAAATTCCGCCGACCATATGTATCGCGCATGAACCGGCAAAGTCATGGAAACCAAGCCGTGAAAGCCAGCCTCCGCCCCAAATCCAGTGTGCTTCAATCGGATATACCACCGCAGAAATAATTGCCGAATATATACAGTAAGCCGAAAATTTTGTTCTTTCCGCCATAGCTCCTGACACTATTGTCGCGGTTGTTGCACAAAATACGAGATTAAATACAAAATTTGACCAGTCAAAGTTTGCATAATCGGTAAAGATTCCGAGCGTCGGCAATCCCAAAAATCCTCCGAGAGCATCTTCGCCGAGCAGCAAACCGAAACCAATCAGTATAAATACTACTGTTCCTATACAGAAGTCCATCAGGTTTTTCATAATAATATTTCCTGAGTTCTTTGCTCTTGTAAAACCTGCCTCGACCATTGCAAATCCTGCCTGCATAAAGAATACCAGCGCTGCACCTATCAGAAACCAGATAGGAAAGACCTCACCCGCTACTAATTCCGTTAAGTTTTGCATAACTATTTTCCTCCATTTCTCTTATATAATAACGCTTAAAACAAAAAACAATGGGATCCGAGAATAAATCTCAGACCCCATTGTCTGTTAATATTTTCTTGAATTAATCCTGAATTGAGAAGAGCAAATCACCGTATGTCGGGAACGGCCAGTATTCTTCTGCCGTGTACTTCTCCATCTCGTCAGCAATCTCTCTGACTGCATCCATATTAGCCAAAACAGTATCGTGATAGAACGATGCCTGATCCTGACCTTCCGGCATACTGAGCGCCTCTTTAACACTTGCATCAAGCTTCTCAACACGAACATAAAGCTCGGCTTCTAAATCAGAAAGCTTCGGAATAATCTGTTCTTCAAAAGCACATGTAACGTTGCCAACCTGCTTCTTTGCGATGACAGTGTCGCTCAGTTCCTTTACATATTTGGCAACAGCCGGCGCAATATCACGTCTTGCCATCTCAATTGTCGTCTTTGCCTCTATGTTAATTGCCTTGCTGTAATTCTCAAGATTAATCTCGTAACGCGAAAGCATCTCGTCTTTTGTTAGAATACCGTGCTTCACAAACAATTCAATATTTTTATCTGTAACGAATGCTTTAAGCGCCTCCGGTGCACTCTTGAGATTATAAAGCCCTCTCTTTTCTGCTTCAATAACCCAATCATCCGAGTAGTTGTTGCCGTTGAAAATAATTCGCTTGTGGTTCTTCATGGTATCTTTTACGATTTCATAAATTTCAGCAGTTGTATCATCAGCCTTTTCAAGCCTTTCGGCAAATGTATCCAAAACCTCTGCAACAGCCGTGTTTAAAATAAAGTTCGGACCTGAAATCGACAATGCCGAACCGGGCATTCTGAACTCAAACTTGTTGCCCGTAAAGGCAAATGGCGAAGTTCTGTTTCTGTCGGTTGTATCTTTTGCGAAGTCAGGAACAGCGTCAATACCTGAATCCATAACCTGCTTTTTCTTATTCTCAAACGCACTGCCTGCTTCTATTGATTCGAGGACTTCTTCAAGGTCATCACCCAAGAATATTGAAATAATTGCCGGCGGAGCTTCATTTGCGCCAAGTCTATGGTCATTTCCAGCACTTGCTACTGAACTTCTGAGCAAATCCTGATACTCATCAACCGCAGTAATAACCGCACTGAGGAACAACAGAAATCTCGGATTGTCATGCGGCGTCTTGCCCGGCTTGAGCAGATTCTCGCCGCTGTCTGTCGAAACTGACCAGTTATTATGCTTACCGCTGCCGTTGATTCCTTCAAACGGCTTTTCATGAAGCAGGCACTTCATACCGTGCTTTTCAGCAACCTTCTTCATGATTTCCATTGTAAGCTGGTTATGGTCAGTTGCCACATTTGCTTGTGTAAATATAGGCGCTAATTCATGCTGTGCCGGAGCAACCTCGTTATGTTTTGTCTTTGCTAAGATACCCAGCTTCCAAAGCTCCTGGTCCAAATCTCTCATGTATTCAGCAACTCTTCTCTTTACTACACCAAAATAGTGATCGTCGAGCTCCTGACCCTTAGGTGCAGGTGTTCCGAAAAGTGTTCTGCCTGTATATGTAATATCTTTTCTTTTAAGCGCAACCTTGCGGTCAATCAGGAAGTATTCCTGCTCTGGACCTACGGTTGTAATTACGCGATTAACGTCTGTATCACCGATTAGATGAAGAACTTTAACTGCCGACTGGCTTATCGCTTCCATTGAGCGCATAAGCGGCGTCTTTTTGTCAAGAGCCTCACCTGTGTATGAACAAAACACAGTTGGTATACAAAGGATACCGTCTTTGATGAAGGCGTTTGAAGTAGGATCCCAAGCTGTATAACCTCTTGCTTCAAATGTTGAACGCAGACCACCCGACGGGAAGCTTGAAGCATCAGGCTCACCCTTTATGAGTTCCTTTCCACTGAACTCCATAATAACGCTGTCTACTCCATCCGGTTGAATGAAACTGTCATGTTTCTCAGCGGTAACACCTGTCATTGGCTGAAACCAATGAGTAAAGTGCGTTACACCGTTCTCAACAGCCCAGTCCTTCATTGCATTTGCAACAACATCGGCAACCTCACGTGTAAGTGGTGTTCCTTCTTCTTTGGTTTTTCTCAGTTGTTTGTAGATATTGTCCGGAAGTCTGACTTTTTGTACCGAATCCTCAAATACGGCACTGCCGAAAAGCTCATTCATCTTGTCCATTACAAAACATTCCTTTCGTTTTTAATAGCAAACTTTAAATGATAAAATAAAAAGTAAAAGGCGCTGCGAGTATATTACTCACAGCGCCCTTGCTGATTTATGCTGTGATTATACAATGACTATCATAATTTGTCAAGCTAAAATTCCTATAAACACAATTTTTTAGCATACTAAACATATGAATCTTGTCAATCGATAGCATATTTTAGTAAATTTTTCACTTAAAATCGCCTGTGCTTTATTTATCTCCATTAATACCATTATACAACATACTATAGAAATATTCAACCATTATTTTATATAATATATAAGTAAAGGAGCTGTTGCATTAAAGGCAACAGCTCCCGATACCAGCTTTATATTAAATTAGCAACCGCAGCCGCAGCCGTTGCAGCCACAACCGTTGTCATTGCCGCAGCAGCAGCAAATCAAGATTATGAGGATGATTATCCAGAGGCATCCGCCGCCTCCGCAACCGTTATTACCAAAGCAACCCATACTTTACACCTCCTATAATTTTAGTTGCGGTATATTTATTTGTCTCAGGCATACTGCCTACCGCACAAGACAAAGCACGCTTATTTTAAGTATTTAAGCATCGCCTAAATTAGTCGCAGCAGCCGCAGCCGTTTCCACAGCCGTTTCCGCAACCGCCAAAGCCATTGTTACCGCCGCAGCAGCAGCAAATCAGGATAATAAATATGATTATCCAAAGGCATCCACCGTCTCCAAAACATCCATTCATTTTGTTTGCACCTCCTAAAGTGTTTTCACTGTATACTATGTCAAATCCCAATTTTGGTGATAATCTGATTAAAAGATTTTTAAAAAATTATTTACTTTGAATCTAATATGTGATATGATTTAACATAGACTTAATGTATCAGAATATATTGATATTTCAGTATATTTCGGTACACAGACCGGAACGTAAAATTAATTTAAGTACAATAAACCGGAGGTATATTTATGAAAACCGATATTGAAATCGCTCAAGGTGCAAGCATGCTTCCTATCCGTGAAGTTGCTGAAAAGCTCGGTATGACTGAAAATGATATTGAATATTACGGCAAGTACAAGGCAAAACTGAGCGAGAATTTTATTGACAGCATTGACGACAGACCTGACGGAAAACTTATCCTTGTCACTGCCATCAATCCGACCCCGGCAGGCGAGGGCAAGACTACTGTCACAGTGGGACTCGGTGAAGCAATGCCGAAGATTAATAAGAACTCAATAATCGCACTGCGCGAACCGTCACTTGGCCCCGTTATGGGAATAAAGGGCGGAGCAGCAGGCGGCGGCTATGCACAAGTGGTTCCTATGGAGGATATTAACCTGCATTTTACCGGTGATATGCACGCTATAACTGCGGCAAACAACCTGCTGTCTGCCGCAATAGATAACCATGTGCATCAAGGCAATGAACTTGAAATTGATGTCAGACGCGTCACATGGAAGCGCTGCCTTGATATGAACGACCGTGCACTGCGCCATGTCATAGTAGGGCTTGGCGGAAAGCTAAACGGATTTCCTCGTGAGGACTCATTTCAGATTACTGTTGCAAGCGAAATCATGGCTATCCTTTGCCTTGCTAAAGATATTGATGATTTACGTGAACGCATAGGCAGAATCGTTATCGGTTATAACCTGTCCGGCGACCCGGTTTATGCAAGAGAACTGAAAGTTGACGGAGCGATGACTCTTCTGCTGAGTGATGCGATAAAACCAAACTTGGTTCAGACGCTTGAAAACACGCCTTGTCTGATGCACGGCGGTCCGTTTGCAAACATTGCACATGGCTGTAACTCAATCAGAGCGACAAAAACAGGGCTTAAACTTGCCGATTACTGCATCACTGAAGCAGGTTTCGGCAGTGACCTCGGCGCTGAAAAGTTCTTTGATATAAAGTGCCGCTTTGCGGGATTAGAGCCTGCATGTGTCGTACTTGTTGCCACTGTTAAGGCACTGAAATATAACAGCGGACATCTAAGAGCAGACGAACTGAAAAACGAGAACATGGACGCGCTGCGTGAAGGAATAGAAAACCTCGGAAAACATATAGAAAACATGCACAAGTACGGAGTACCAGTCGTGGTTGCAATCAATCGCTTTACAACTGACACTGATACCGAGCTTGAGTTCGTCAGCGACTACTGTGCGAGTATGGGCGTTAAATGCTCCATGTGCGAAGTATTTGAAAAGGGCGGCGACGGCGGAATTGATTTGGCTGAAAAAGTTGTCGAGACAATTAATAATGAGCCGTCAGAGTTTAAGCCGATTTATGACGAGAGACTTCCGATAAAAGAAAAAATAGAAACTATAGCTCACGAAATCTACGGAGCCGACAGCGTAAATTATACATCTGCTGCAAATAAGCAAATCGTAAACCTGACCAAACTCGGATTTGGCAAGCTGCCGATATGTATGGCAAAAACTCAGTATTCGCTGACTGACGACCCGCATATTTTGGGCAGACCCAAAAACTTTAGTATAACAATACGCGAAGTTAATATATCAAGCGGTGCAGGATTTATTGTTGTAATGACAGGAGCCGTCGTTACAATGCCCGGACTGCCGAAAGTTCCTGCCGCAAATAACATGAGTATAGACAAAGACGGAACAATCCACGGGTTGTTCTAAAACAGGAGTTGAATTTAACTTGTTTATTTCAAATGATACATATGACGTCGTTGTAGTCGGCGGCGGTCATGCCGGTATTGAAGCGGCTTTTGCCGCGTCAAGACTCGGCATGAAGACATGTATATTTTCTATAAGTCTGGATGCAGTCGCTAATTTGCCATGCAATCCGAGCATAGGCGGAACAGCCAAAGGACACCTTGTACGTGAAATAGACGCACTTGGCGGAGAAATGGGAAAAGCCGCGGATAAAACTTTTATACAATCCAGAATGTTAAACCGCGGCAAAGGTCCTGCGGTACATTCGCTCAGAGCTCAAATTGACCGAAAATCGTATCAGGCAGAAATGAAGCACCGTCTGGAACTTCAGCCGCGGCTTGACGTGCGTCAGGGCGAAATTGTTGAGGTCACTGTTGACACTGACAAGTGCGTTAAGTCGGTCATTACTCGGACAGGCGCAGAATACTTATGTAAAGCCGTTATCATATCTACAGGTACATACCTAAAATCAAGAATAATCATAGGTGAATTTTCGCAGGAAAGCGGACCTGATGGCGTATTCCCTGCAACCGAGTTATCTCAAAAGCTGCGTGATATCGGGGTTGAACTGAGACGGTTCAAAACAGGAACTCCGCCGCGTATCAACAGCAGAAGCATTGATTTCGATGAACTTGAAGAACAGCCCGGTGACGAGGATATAACTCCGTTTTCATTTGAGACCAATCCTGACGGACTGATGAATCAAGTGTCATGCCACATAACATATACAAATCCTGAAACACATAAAATCATAACTGACAACCTTGACCGTTCGCCTTTGTACGGCGGAGGAGGGATAACAGGTATCGGACCAAGATACTGTCCGTCCATTGAAGACAAAGTAGTCAGATTTGCAGACAAAAACCGCCATCAGCTTTTTGTTGAGCCGATGGGGCTGGATACTGAAGAAGTATACCTTCAGGGATTTTCAAGCAGTATGCCTGAAGATGTACAAATTGATATGCTGCATTCTCTGCCGGGATTCCGTCATGCTCAGGTCATGCGGAACGCATATGCGATTGAGTATGACTGTGCTGACCCTTTGCAGCTATACCCGACGCTTGAATTTAAAAAAATCGGCGGTCTGTACGGTGCAGGACAGTTTAACGGAACCTCAGGCTATGAGGAAGCCGCCGCCCAGGGGCTTATTGCTGGAATAAACGCCGCGCTTAAACTTAAAGGCGAGCCGCCTTTGATTTTAGACAGGTCAGAAGCGTATATCGGAGCCTTGATTGACGACTTAGTCACAAAAGGTACAAACGAACCATACCGAATGATGACATCAAGGAGTGAATACCGCTTGCTGCTTAGACAGGATAATGCCGACTTGAGACTTACTCCATATGGCTATGAAATAGGGCTTATATCATCAGACAGATATTCCAAATTCCTTACAAAACGCCGAATGATTGAGGAGGAAACAAAACGATTAAACAGTATCGTATTTCCGCCGTCTAAAGAGGTAATTGAATATCTAAGTTCTGTCGGCAGTCAGCCGATAAGCACAGGCATCAAGGCGTCAGAGCTTTTAAAACGTCCGCAGGTAACATATGACTCTATGCGTACAATTGACAAAACCCGACCTGAGAACTTACCTCGCGATGTATGCGAACAAGTAGAAATCAGTATCAAATACGCAGGATATATTGACCGTCAGATAAAACAGGCGGAACAGTTTAAAAAACTTGAGCAAAAAAAACTACCCGATGATATAAATTATGATGAAATTGACGGGCTGCGGCTGGAGGCGCGCCAAAAGCTCAGTCATATACGACCGGCATCACTCGGACAAGCTTCACGCATATCAGGTGTTAATCCTGCCGATATTGCAGTTTTGATGATTTATCTTAAAAAATAAACACAAAAGTTATAATTTGTTAAAAAATAAGCCACAAATTATTTGAAAAATTGTATTATAATATGAGTTAAACTTATCTCATAAACTTTTACAAAGGAGATTTAAAACTATGAACATGAAAAAAGTATTATGTGTTACACTCTCCGCTGTTCTCGCAGTAGGCGTATTTGCTTCTTGCGGAAATAAAGCAGCAAATTCAGATGACATAACAACACAGCAGGGTGTAGCTGACCCTGATGCAACATCTTATATTCCTAAAGAAGTACCGTCAAAATTCAAAGCAAGCAGCACAAACATCTCAGAAAATGCAGAAGGCGGTGTAACAGTTGCTCTTGAAGAAAGAGCAGATGAAGAACGCTATAGCTTTGAGAACGAGGACTTAGGATTTGTTGATACCGAAAGCGGCGCATTGATTAAGATAGGCATGAGCGCAGATGAGATTGAAAGTCTCATTGGTCAGCCGAGAATAATTGATGTTGAATATCGCGTATATAACAGTATTGTTATTCAGTACGACAACAACATGAAAGCGGTAAAACTCATCGTTGCAATGGGAAATATGGAACAAAATGACAATCCACAAAGATTTGTAAGCCCAAGAGGTATAAAGCTCTCATCTTCTCTTGACGAGTTCAAAAGCGTATACGGCGATGAATACTTTGAGGGTACCGACAGTGCTGATTCAAACAGCTCAGACGCAATGAACGGCGCAACAAGAGCAATCAGATACTATTCAAAAGACAACGACAACTACACATATATCGGTCAGAGTTATACTAATGAAACAAAGCCTGAAAACGACTCTGATTTGATTATGCAGACATTTTTGTTTGAAGCAGGTACAAATAACATAACTGTTATTACAATTCAGACCGGTGAGGCTGTATAATTTTTAATACAATAATCGACAAACTTTGTGATTTTATTCACAATTAATTAATCTTTTCTTTACAGATTATTCACCCTAAAGCATAAAAGAGTGATATAATTAGTAATGTAACAGGGAATTGTTACAAAGTTTAAACATAACTCCCTCCCTTTTAATTAAAAAAGACCGTTCCCCCAAACGGTCTTTTTTGTTTTTAAAATTATTGTTATTTATTATTTATTGTCTTTATTAACTCAATTGCCTGATTCAAGTCATCACACATATAATCCGCTGAAGCAATCATCACATCATCTATCGGAATAATATCAGGAATAAGCACTGCTGCGGCAGCACCTGAAGCATTTGCAGAGAGTATACCGTTTTTTGAATCCTCAAGAACCATACATTCATCAGTAGTAAGTCCAAGCTTTTGAGCGGCATATATGTAAATATCCGGGGCAGGCTTGCCGTTTTCAACCATATCGCCGCTTATGATTTCATCAAAATACTCAATCACTCCGCTGCGCTCAATATTAAACATTGCGCGGTCATATGAAGTTGATGTGGCAACAGCACACTTTATACCGTTTTGGTTTAAGTATTTAAGGATTTCAACCAATCCCTTTTTATGCGGAACTCCGTCTTTGATTATGATATCTTTCATTACTTTTATTTTATCACTGCGGAACTTATCATAGGCAAAATTTCTGCCGTACTCGTCATAGAACTTATCTCGTATCGCATTTGAAACCAAACCCATACAGCCAATCATAAAATCCTGCGATATAGTGATTCCGTACTTTTTTGCTGTGACCTCCCAGCCGTAAATTGACATAGTTTCAGTGTCGAACATGGTTCCGTCCATATCAAAGAGAACACCTTTGATTTTTTTATTTTTGTTTTTTTCTTTAATATTAAAATTCATTTTTGTCTCCTGTTTAGGCTGACGGAAATCAGCGAATATTCGTCAAAAGTTTATCTTCTTGTACCTGTACCTGACGTTAAGCACAAGTCCTATCGCGAGCATTGTAGTGACAAGCGATGAACCGCCGTAACTGAAAAACGGAAGTGTAATTCCTGTGACAGGGAACAATCCTAAACACATACCTATATTCTCAAACGCCTGAAACGTAAGCATTGCCGCAACACCTGTACAAATATACAATCCCTCTCTGTTGCGCGCATTCACACCTATATATAGGCAACGGATTATAATCGCCGACAGCAAAAGTATAACGGCAATACCGCCTATCATGCCGAGTTCTTCACACACAACAGCATAGATAAAATCAGTATGTCTTTCAGGCAAAAGATTATTATATCTACTTGAACCGTTATACAATCCCATACCGGTCAGCTTGCCGCTGCCGACAGCAATTTTTGACTGAATAACATGGTATCCGCTTCCTGACGGGTCATTCTCGGGGTTAAACAAATTTATAATTCTGTTCTTCTGATACTCCTTCAACAAAAAGAACCACGCAATCGGACAGAACGCAGCTACTGCTGCAATTCCGCCGACAAAGTACTTCCAGTTGAGCTTTGCCATAAACAGCATTGCAACCGTCATCATTATAAACACGACAGCCGTACCAAAGTCGGGCTGCATCAGCATAAGAACACAAAGGATACACGGATGCAGCAATACCTTCCATAACTCCTTTGGATTATTCAAACCGCTTCCGACCGTGCTTAGGTGCTTTGAAAAAGTAATGACAAAACCTATCTTTACAAGTTCCGCGGGCTGGAAGCTGACCGGTCCCAAATTGAACCAGCTTCTTGCTCCGTTCTGAACAGTACCGACACCGGGGATAAGAACCATAATCAAAAGTACAATGCAGGCTGCAAAAATAAACTTTGACAGACGTGCCAAATAGTCATAGTCAAGAATACTTATAATTATTATTCCTGCTATGCCGAGAACCAAAGCAGCAGACTGCACGATAACAAACCGCAGAGAGCCTTCTCCTCCGGCGCTTGAAATCACTACTATTCCTAAAACTGCTGTAATAATTGTAAGGAAAATCAATGTAAAGTCAATGTTTCTGACCATCTCACGAAATCCCTTTGTTTTTTCCAACATTCCAAAAACTCCTTTAAACGCTCCTGTAACTCAAAGCAACCCCGTCTCCGACCGGCAAGACAGCCGTGTCAAGCTGAGGATGACTGCACAGCATATCTATATACCCACGCAGTCTTTTAACAATCGTACGCTTTCGGTGAAGCACAAGCTCATCCGTTGCAGTCATACCCTTATATAAAATATTGTCTGAAACAAGCAAACCTCCGCATACAAGCATATTCATGCACGGCTCAAAAAAATTCAAATACTGTGCTTTTGCCGCATCAACAAAAATCATATCAAACTTCATCTCGTCTGCCGCAAACTGCGGCAAAACAACATTGGCATCGCCTTCCGTCAAACGGATTCTGTCCGACAGACCGGCTCTCTTAAAAGTACGTTTGGCGTACTCTGCCACATCATGGTTTATCTCGATTGTTTGTATTTCCGCCTCAGGATTTGCCATTGCCATTCTTACAGCAGAATAACCGATTGCGCTTCCGACCTCAAGAATATTCTTTCGCCCGCCGAGCTTTATCAAAACCTCAAGCATCTTGATTGTCTCCGGCTGAGATATCGGAACCTCATGTTCTTTGGCAAACTTCTCAAGCTCCGCAAGCAAGCCCTCTTGTTTCGGCAATACATCATGTATATACCTGAGTATGTACTCGTAGTTTATACTATCATCTATCAAAATAATCTTCCTAATCTTCTGAATTTTGGCTAAAACTTTCTATTCCGCCGGCTTCGGTTCGCTATCTAACACCTGCTCGCCGTTGTTTAACTTTTCTATCTTTTCTTCATGCTCCGCAAATGTTCTTGAGAAATAGTTTCTCGAACCGCTCGGATCGGCAACAAAATAAAAATAATCAGTATCTGCCGGCTTCAATGCTGCCCTAATTGATGCCAAACCCGGCGAGGCAATCGGACCTACCGGCAAGCCTTTATTCCTGTATGTATTATACGGTGAATCAATCTCTGTATCTTCTTCGCTGAGCACAGTTTTTCTCTCATGCAGAATATACTGTACAGTTGCACATGATTCTAATTTTCTTCCTTCATACAAACGATTGTTGAACACAGACGACACGGTTTTTTTCTCGTCATCATTTGCTGCCTCACGTTCTATAACAGATGCCAGAGTTATGATATAATCTACAGAATCCGTGCTTCCGCTTGCATTGTACACAGGCATTACGTTTTCTCTGAAAGCATTAAGCATCATTGCAATAATATCGTGCGCTGAAGTCCCCGGAAATATCTGATACGTTGCCGGATACAAATAGCCTTCAAGTCTGTTTTCATTTCTGTGTATATCGCTTACAAAGTCATAATCGAATGTTCCGTTTTCTGCCTCATCCATAAACTCGTCTTTATCAACCAGACCGTTTTGTGCCAAAACATCCGCAATCTGATTCATCTCATATCCCTCAGGAATAACAATCTGAACCTGGTCGCCAACACCGCCTTCGGCATAGCTTCCGAATATAGACAGAAGTTGACTGTATGTCATTGACGAATTGACTGAATGTCTGCCCTGCTGAAACATATATTTATCGCCTGCATATACTTTGAATAAAGCGGGGTATTTTATAATCCCTCTGTTGGCAAGCAGACTTGCAACTTTTGCGGCTCCTGCTCCGGCAGGCACATCTATTACATAATTCTTCTCATTTCCGCCAAGACCGTTTATCTCACGATATACAATTCGTCCCATAAATCCAATAGCAACAATAACAACAGCAATTGCGGCACACAAAGCAATTAGCCTCTTTACATGCTTTCTTTTCTTTTTCACAATCGTCTTTTGTGCTTCGCGAACAGCTCTTGCCGCTTCAAGTTCTTCAATAGTTTTTCTTTCTTTTTCCATATTCATCACCCTTCGTATCTTATGTAAATCAGCAAATTATACCTGCTATTCTTTATCTGTCTTATATTCTTCTCTGTCATTTATTATCATGTCAATCTTTTTATCATACTTATCACGGAATATACAGTCAAGCATACATTCACTGAAACACAGCCCAACTGTTATGCCGTCAAATCCATCAAGATACCTGTCATAGTATCCCTTTCCGTAACCTATTCTGTAACCTTCTTTATCAAAACCGAGACCCGGCACAATAATCAAATCAATCTCACTCTTATTGACTGCGATTAACTCACCGTTTGAAATCATATCACGATTTGGCTCGTATATACCATAGTTCCCTAACTCCAAACAAGATTTGCCGCAGATATAATATCCCTGCATTGTACCGTCTTTTGGATTGCATAACGGTACTGCCAAACGCTTCTTACTGCACAATATACTTTTAAAGATAACATCAGTCTCAACCTCACTGCCAAATGACATGTATGTCATAACAGTATCGGCTGATTTGTATTCTTCAGAACTAATCAATTTTTCTGCAATATTTAAGCTCTTATTTCTTCTAACATCAACATCTATACTGTTTCTGAGCTGTTTTAGATACTGACGCTGTTTCGACTTATTATTCATATCCTAAATATTAAACTGCATCTTTTTAAGTACGTTTACTCCTTTAGACGGAACCGCAGGAGCGATATAATCAACTATAGCTGCTCCGAATTCAAGCGCAAAACCAGCGCCCTTAGCGGTGATATAATTATCGTCTACTACCACACCGTCAGACTTGATGTTGGATTCAGCAAGACTGTCCTCAAATCCCGGAAAGCACACAGCATCATGTCCGTCAAGATAACCGAGTTCGCCAAGAACCATAGGTGCAGCGCATATTGCCGCCATAAGTCTGTTGTTGTCTCTGCAAAATCTCAGTGCATCATTTACCATTTCACTTTTTTGCAGATTCAAAGTTCCCGGCATACCGCCCGGCAGAATCACACCTTCAATATCATTATAGTCGACTTCCATACAATCCGCTTTTACTTCAATTTCATGCGTACCGCACACAATATCGCCCGTTACACCAACTGTACAAACTTTCAAACCTGCACGGCGTATAACATCAATAGTAGCGACTGCTTCGACTTCTTCAAATCCGTCAGCTAAAAATAAATATAACATTAAGAAAAACTCCTTTTATTCTTTTCGTTTTTGCAAACCGTCAGCATAAACTTCGGCAGCGCCGCAAATCTGCCGAGACGACTCGGATTTTTACAGAATCTGTAAAACCATTCAAGATTACATTTTATAAAAATCTCAGGCGCACGCTTTGCAACTCCGGCAAAAACATCTAATGCTCCGCCGACACCCATGCAAAGAGTTACGTTTTCAAGCTTATCCTTGTTTGTATAAATCCATTTTTCCTGCTTTGGAGCCCCAAGACATACAAGAAGCAGTTTTGCTCCTGATTCGTTGATTTCTTTTATAATTTTATCGTTATCCTCATCTGAGAAATAACCGTTGTGAGTTCCCGCGATATTAAGACCTGTATATTTTTCGCAGAGTTTATCTCTTGCCGCCTCAGCGACACCGGGCTTAGCTCCAAACAGGAAAACACCTTCTCCGGTCTTGCGCAGACTATCCAAAAGACCGCATACCAAATCAAAGCCTGCAACGCGCTCAGGCACCGGGGTGCCAATAATCTTTGCCGCATATACTACGCCGATACCGTCAGGTGTACACATATCCGCCGAATTTAAAATCTCTTTAAACTCAGGTTCCTCATAAGCCGCCATAACAATTTCGGGATTCGGAGTGAAAATAGTTGAAACCCCCGGAGTCCGAACCATTTGCTCTGCCTTTCTGAGCGCATATCCTGCCGAAATTTTATCTATCTTTACACCTAATATATCTATCGTACTACGCATTTTATTACTCCTTATAATATTGATTACATACTGTTTTTATTTTATCATATTTATATTGACAATGCAATAATGTAATATATTTGTTTCATTGTTGTAAAATATTTTCAAACAAATAAAAAAGCCTCTCTTTTCAGAGAGGCCCAATGTGTTAATCAAAATCCATTGCAAGGCTGATTCTGTTCTTTTTTGCATCTACGTTTATAATCTTTACTTCTACTATATCGCCTATTGAAACCACATCCGTAGGATGCTTAACATAATTTTTTGACAGACGTGATATATGCACAAGTCCGTCCTGATGAACTCCTATGTCAACAAATGCGCCAAAATCAATAACATTTCTGACCGTGCCTGTCATAATCATATCCGGTTTTAAATCCTCAATACTCATCACATCACTGCGCAAAAGAGGCTGTTCAATATCATCACGCGGATCTCTTCCGGGCTTTTGCAGCTCATTTATTATATCTTTCAATGTAGGCTTACCCACACCGCTCTTTTCGGCAAGCGCGTTTAAACCTATCTTGTTTGCTCTCTCTGCCAAATCCTTTAAACCTGAAACAGTTATCTCATCTTTGTCATAACCACATTCTGACAGCAGTATTTTTGCTGCATCATAGCTTTCAGGATGTACAGAAGTATTATCAAAAATATTTTTGCCGTCAATAATACGCAAAAATCCTGCACATTGCTCAAATGCTTTCGGTCCGAGCTTAGCAACTTTTTTGAGCTGCTTTCTGTCAGTGAACTTTCCGTTTTCCTCACGGTATGCAACAATATTTTTTGCGATTGTCGGACTGACGCCGGAAACATAACTGAGCAATGATGCAGACGCGGTATTTAGATCTATACCCACACTGTTTACGGCATCTTCAACAACTCCGCCGAGCGCTTCAGACAAACGCTTTTGATTCATATCATGCTGATACTGACCAACACCTATAGCCTTTGGCTCAATTTTAACAAGTTCGGCAAGCGGATCCTGTATACGCCGCGCAATTGAAATCGCACTCCTGCGAGTCACATCATAATCCGGAAACTCTTCCGCTCCAAGCTTTGACGCTGAATAAACCGATGCGCCTGCCTCATTTGTTATCAGATATTTTACTTTTGCATTTGGTATTGTCTTGAGTATGTCCGCAGTGAAAATCTCTGTCTCTTTGGACGCTGTACCGTTGCCGATTGAAATCAAATCAACGTCATACTTAGAAATCAGATTTTTTATAGTCTCCTCAGCGGACTTCTTCTGAGACTCAGAATGTGTAACATATATAACGCCGGTATCCAAAACCTTGCCCGTACCATCCACAACCGCAACCTTGCAGCCTGTTCTGTATCCGGGATCAAGACCGATAACAACTTTGTCCTTAATAAGCGGCTGCATAAGCAAGTTATGCAGATTTGTTTTAAAGATTTCTATTGCTTGCTCCTGTGCGTTTTCAGTCAGCTCATTTCTAATCTCACGCTGTATTGACGGAGCAATCAGACGCCTATATGAATCCTCTACGGCAGCGCCCAAATACTTATGCTCAAACCTACCGGTATCGCGGCGGTTGACCTCTTTGCGGTACAGGTAATTTATTATCTTATCTTCATCCGTATTTAGACTTACGGACAGCAGTTTTTCTTTCTCACCCCTGTCAATAGCCAAAACTCTGTACGGAGCAATTTTGCTGCACGCCTCACTAAAATCATAATACATTTCGTATACACTTTCCTGCTCAGCGTCAGCAGCCTTGACTAAAAGCACACCGGTACGAAACGTAATATCACGGATTTTTGACCGATGTTCAGCATTGTCTGAAATTTGTTCGGCAATGATATCCATTGCGCCCTGAATTGCATCAGAAGCGGACGGCACTGCCTTATCTTTTTCAGTTTCGGAATTTATGTATTTCTCCGCTTCTTTTTCGATTTCTGAATCAGTTATGTCAGCGGCATATAATATATCGGCAAACCGCTCAAGTCCCTTTGCCTTTGCAACGGTTGCTCTGGTCTTGCGTTTTGGTCTGTACGGACGGTATAAATCATCAATTTCTGTCAGTCTTTCCGCTCTGTCTATTGCAGCGGCAAGCTCGTCCGTCAGTTTTTCCTGTTCCTCAATAATACGCTTTACATCCGCTTTTCTCTCTTCAATACTGCGAAGATAGTTAAGTCTCTCATACAGACTTCTCAAAACATCATCACTCAGCTCTCCTGTAACTTCTTTACGGTAACGCGAGATAAAAGGAATTGTATTACCCTCGTCTATCATCTTGACTGTATTTTCTGCCTGCCATAAGTTAAGTCCAAATTCTTTGGCAAGCGATTCTTCTATTCTCATGTTTTTTCTCCTTGTTTTTAGTTAAGGTCGATTTTATCAAATAACGCTGCAAACGGATTATTTGCACTTTCTTCTTTATTTTGCTTTTGCTGGTTCCTGAGATAATTCCTCACATCGCTCTTTGATGCTCCGCTCGCTGCCTTACGCTCTTTAAAGGCACTGTACTTCTCTCGGTATCCGCACAAACAATAAAAGCTCTTTTTTTCACCCTCACCTCGAAGCTCCATCTTCTTGTGACACTGCGGACAACGTGCGTTTGTCAGTATGCTGACGCTTTGTCTGTAGCCGCATTCACGGTCCTGACATACAAGCATTTTTCCCTTTTTTCCATTTACCTCAAGCAAAAACTTTCCGCATTCAGGACACACTTTTCGAGTCATGTTATCATGACGATAGGTATCATCACTATTTTTTACGGTATTTACTAAATCGGTTGTGTACTTCTCAATTCGCTTAATAAAACCGTTTTTGTTGAGTTTACCCTTTGCAATTTTTTCGAGCTCCTGCTCCCATTTTGCCGTTAACACAGGCTCTTTTAAGTCGGGCGGAACAATATCTATAAGCTGGATTCCTTTTGATGTGGGAACCATGCTGTTTCCTTGCTTTTCTACATAAAATGATGAATACAGTTTTTCTATTATATCAGCTCTTGTTGCAGGAGTTCCGAGACCGCCGCCGAGATATTCTTTCATATCTTTATTTTCAACAAATCTTGATGGATTTTCCATTGCTGAAAGCAATGTCGCCTCTGTATATCTTGCCGGCGGTTTTGTTTTTCCTTGTTTAATAAAAGTATTGCCGCAGGTAAAACCGTCGCTGTAATCCATTTTAGGCATTGACTGTCTGCGCTCAATTTCGATTTCATTTTTGTCGTCATCGTCGAGTATATATTCGCCGCTGTATGCTGCTTTCCATCCTATACTTACGGTTTCCTTGCCTGATGCAGTGAACTTTTCTCCTTCACACTCAAATTCCGCTTTGATTTGATTATACTTAAACGGCGGCAGAAAGCATGCTAAAAATCTCTTTATAACCAAATCATAAATTCGCTTTTCCTCGGTTCCGAGAGCCGAGTACATAACCTTTTCTTCAGTCGGTATAATAGCATGGTGGTCGGATACCTTTGCATTATTAACACAGGCTTTAGCAATATTAAAACGTTTTTTAGCAATATCAAGCGCAAGATTTCGGCTGTCTCCGTTTATCGCTCTCAGTCTTTCAGCAAGAGTCGGAACTATATCGCTCGTCAAATACCTTGAATCCGTCCTTGGATATGTCAAAGCCTTATGCTGCTCGTACAGCTTCTGCATAATATTAAGCGTTTGCTTAGGTGAATAGCCGTACAGCTTATTTGCGTCACGCTGGAGCTCGGTTAAGTCATACAGCATTGGAGAATTAGTCTGCTTCTCGCGTGTTTGTTTTGAGGTTAACTTAAACGGTTTGCCTTTTATCTTTTTTGCAATTTCTTCTGCCTTCTCGCGATTGAATGTCGAGCCGTTTCCGCTTCTGTCACGCCATACAACAAACAGCTTTCCAATATCTGCTTCAACTGAATAATAATCTTTAGGCACAAACGAACGTATCTCTTTTTCACGCTTAACCATAAGAGCAAGCGTTGGAGTCTGAACTCTGCCGGCGGATAACTGAGCGTTAAACTTACATGTGAGCGCACGTGTAACGTTTAAACCTACCAGCCAGTCAGCTTCTGCTCTTGCCTGTGCCGCCATATATAAATTTTCGTATTCTCTGCCATCTTTCAGATTATTAAATCCTTCACGTATTGCCCTGTCTGTTTGTGAAGAAATCCAAAGACGCCTTATCGGCTTTTTAACACCGCTTTTAGCAATAATCCATCTCGCAACAAGTTCACCTTCGCGTCCTGCATCGGTTGCTATTATTATAGATTTAACCTCTGAATTTTTAAGCTGACGTTTAATGGAATTATACTGTTTTGAAGTCTGACGAATAACCTCAAGCTTCATCGGGTGCGGAAGCATAGGCAAAGTTTCAAGGCTCCATGTTTTATATTCATCGCCATATTCCTCAGGGTCTGATAATGTAACAAGGTGCCCAAGTGCCCATATTACTATGTATTTATTTCCAATCAGACATCCGTCTCCCTTATTTTTGCACCCGAGAACACGGGCAAGCTCGCGGCCGACTGATGGTTTTTCCGCTATAACTAATATTTTTGACATACATTTTACCTCTTTTGAAATTGTTACATAGATTATAACATAAAATACAGTCACAGACAATATTATTTTGATGTTTTAAAACTTATATAATAAAACCAAACCGGAAAAGTCCGGAAAAAGTCCGGACTTTTAAAAAAGGGTTTAATCACATAAACAATAGTATTACATATGAGGCGGGCCAAAATCATATATATCATAATACGAGTCAAGCTCATAATCATCTATAGGCTCAACTTGAATTAACCCTGTACAGTCATATGATGATATTGAATTACCCATTTCAAACTTATCCTCTATATCCTCAATTCGGGTTTGTTTAATACCGGCTTTTGATTTACTTTCAACTGCTTTTTTCATAAAAAATTCACCTCATTATATCTTTAATTTAGATAGTATATTATAATACCAATTTTATTTTTCCAAATTGTTTTTATAATTATGCTGTATTAACATTTCACATCATGTTGTTTATTGTGTTTTTTACCAATTTAATGCTATATTTTTTTTGCAGTTTGACGTTGAAAATGTAAGAATATTCTGATATAATAGTTTGTATAATGTATATTATTATTTAATACTTAAAATAATGTTTTTTATTAAAATTTGCCTAAATATTATTAATTAGCAAAACTCTCAGATATGCGAAAGGGGAATAGAAAAATGATTAATGGTAATGTTGTGGTAGGTCAGTCAGGCGGTCCTACTTCAGTTATTAATTCGAGTCTTGTCGGCGTGTTTAAAGCAGCAAAGGATGCCGGCGTCAAGAAAATATATGGCATGCGAAACGGTATAGAAGGTTTTTTAAACGGTCGCTTTGTTGATATGTCCGATTATGTTAAAAATGATTTGGATATTGAGCTTTTAAAGCGTACTCCTTCATCATTCCTCGGTACTTGCCGCTATAAGCTGCCGAGTGTCGAAGAGAGTGAATCTACTTATAAACTCCTGTTTGATATAATGGATGAAATGGATATAAAATATTTCTTCTATATTGGCGGTAACGACTCGATGGACACTATTAAAAAACTGTCAAACTACGCTATGAAAATAGGCAGTGACATACGTTTTATGGGTGTACCAAAAACAATAGACAATGATCTTGCTGTAACAGACCACACTCCGGGATACGGCAGTGCGGCAAAATATATTGCTTCTGCAATGAAAGAGATTATCCGTGATATAAATACATATCCGTCAGAATCTGTAACAATTGTTGAAATAATGGGCAGAAACGCAGGATGGCTTACTGCTGCAGCGGCTCTTTCGAGATCTGAAGATTGTGCGGGCCCCGATTTGATTTATTTACCTGAGGTCGTATTTGACTATGATAAATTTATTGAAAAAGTAAAAGAAGTTAAGGCAAGAAAGACATCTGTTATTATTGCTGTTTCAGAGGGTATAAAACTTGCTAATGGTGAATATGTCTGTGAAGCTAACAAAGAAGCAACATTTGAAGATTCATTTGGTCATAAATCACTCGGCGGCACAGCGCTTTATCTTGCAGATTATTTGGGAGCACAGCTTGGAATTAAATCAAGAGGTATTGTATTCAGTACTCTTCAGCGCTGTGCATCACATATCGTTTCAAGACGTGATATCACAGAAGCGTTTATGGTTGGAAGCGAAGCTGTACAGGCTGCACTAAACGGTGAGACAGGCAAAATGATTATCTTCACCAGAACTTCAAATGAGCCATATAATATCGTTACATCGACATATGATGTTAATAAGATTGCAAATATAGAGAAGGTTATTCCGGATGAATGGATAATTAATGACGGTACATATGTATCAGATGAATTCATCGCATACTGCCGTCCGCTTATTATCGGTGAGCTTATTCCGTTCATGGTTGACGGTCTGCCGAGACACTTATATTTAGATTAAAATTAAAATTTTACAAGCTCCTCATTATATGGGGAGCTTATAATTTTTTTATTATTCTAAAATAATAGTAAACGGCCCGTCATTAGTCAAATTAACCTTCATATCTGCACCAAATATTCCATTTTCAACCTTTTTAAAGTAATCTTTTGAATATTCAATGAAATACTCATACATTTTTTCTGCATGTTCGGGTTTTCCGGCATTGACAAAGCTTGGTCGGTTACCTTTGCGACAATCGGCATATAATGTAAATTGTGACACAACCAAAACTTCACCTTTGATATCACTTATTGACAAGTTTGTTTTTCCGTTTTCATCAGAAAAAATTCGCATCTTAGAAATCTTTTGAACTGCTTTTTCAATGTCTTCTTTTGTATCATTATCGGAAATTCCCAATAAAATTAAATAACCATTTTTAATACTACCGACTATTTTATCTTCTATCTTAACAGAAGCATCTAAAACTCTTTGCAATACTATTTTCAATATTATTCACCCTTTAAAAAAGCCGCTGCAAAATGCAGCGGCTAAGATATAAAATAAAGTCAAATTATTTAAGTTCAACCTGAGCTCCAACTTCTTCGAGCTTTGTTTTGATTTCTTCTGCTTCTTCTTTTGCAGCGCCTTCTTTGATCGGCTTCGGAGCACCATCAACAAGTGCCTTTGCATCAGCAAGACCAAGACCTGTTATCTCACGAACAACCTTGATAACTTTAATCTTCTGTGCTCCTGCATTTGCAAGAATTACGTCAAACTCTGACTTCTCTTCAGCAGCAGCTTCGCCGCCTGCAGCTCCTGCAACCATTACTGGAGCAGCTGCGCTTACGCCGAATTCTTCTTCTAATGCCTTTACAAGGTCATTAACTTCCATAAGTGTAAGTTCTTTGATTTCATCAAGAATTTTTGTTATATCAGCCATTTTAATTATCCTCCGTTTTCTTTATTTAATAGCTTAATTTAAAACATATTTTACATCAAAGCGATGATTATTCAGCAGCCGGTGCAGTTTCTTCTGCCGCTGCTGCAGCTTTTCCCGGTGTAGCTTCTTCATTAACAATAGCCTGAAGAGTACGAGCCAAACTGCTGATAGGTGATTGCAATGAACCGAGCATTTTTGCAATAAGTACTTCCTTTGACGGAATTGAAGCATACTGCTTAACTTCGTCAACAGAAATTACATTACCTTCAACAAAACCACCCTTAATTTCCATTACTTCGTTATTTTTGGCAAACTCATGAAGAACTTTTGCCGGAGAAATAACATCATCTGCACTTGTTGCAATAGCAGTAGGACCTTCGAGTATGCTTTCAAGTCCTTCGAGACCAACCTCGCGGACAGCAAAACGAACTATACTATTTTTTATAACAGTATATTCAACGCCTGCTTCACGGAGCTTTCTGCGGAGATCAGTGTCCTCATCAACAGTCAAACCACGATAGTCCGCAATAACTCCTGCCTGAGCATTTTGAAGTCTCTCAACCAATTGCTGTACCATTGCTTTTTTATTTTCTAAAACTTTTTCACTTGGCAATTTTATATCCTCCTTCCGTAAAAAAATCCCTCGCAAACATACGAGGGACATAATATCACAATAATATATATTCTGAAATTTATATCTTCCTCGGCAGGATTTACGGAACAATCCACCTGCTGTCTGCGGAATATTTAAGATATTTTTACAAATATTATCTCAACAGCATAAAATTATAACATATAATATATATACTGTCAATAGTCAAATTAACTAATATTAAGCCTCAAGCTTGTTTGCGGCAATCTTAACGCCGGGACCCATTGTAGCTGCAACGGTAACTGACTTCAAATATGTTCCCTTTGCGGCTGACGGTTTAGCCTTAATAATTGCACTCATGAGAGCCTTGAAGTTTTCACCGAGCTTTTCGGGACCGAATGAAGCCTTACCGATAGGACAATGAATAATATTAGCTTTATCCAATCTATATTCAATCTTACCTGCTTTAGCCTCTTCAACAGCCTTTGCAACGTCAGGTGTAACTGTACCGGCCTTCGGGTTTGGCATAAGACCCTTAGGACCAAGAACTCTACCTATTCTACCAACAACACCCATCATGTCAGGGCTTGCGATAACAACATCAAAATCAAACCAGTTCTCTGTCTGAATTTTTTGAGCTAAGTCCTCAGCACCAACATAATCAGCTCCGGCAGCTTTTGCAGCCTCTGCTTTATCGTCACGTGCAAATACAAGAACTCTAACTTTCTTACCTGTTCCATTAGGAAGTACAACAGCACCTCTAACCTGTTGGTCAGCGTGTCTGGAGTCAACGCCAAGTTTTGCGTGAAGTTCAACTGTTTCGTCAAACTTCGCAGTTGCTGTCTTGCATACAAGTGCAAACGCATCCTGCGGATCGTAGAGCTTACCTTTTTCAATAAGCGCTGCGGCCTCTTGATACTTTTTGCCTTTCTTCATTTTATATCCTCCTATTGTGGTTTTACAGAACTCATTGTTCCTCCCACTTTACTTTGTATCCGTTTATACGGAATCGATTAATTACTCCTCAACAGTGATACCCATAGAACGAGCTGTTCCGGCAATCATTGACATAGCAGCTTCAAGTGATGCAGCATTCAAATCCTGCATTTTCTGTTCAGCTATAGTCTGAACATCTGCCTTTTTAAGCTGTGCAACCTTTGTCTTGTTCGGAACGCCTGATGCCTTATCAATGCCGCATGCCTTCTTAATCAAAACCGGTGCCGGCGGAGTCTTTGTAACGAATGTGAATGATCTGTCCTGATATACTGTAATAACAACAGGAATAATCATACCCATATCATTCTTTGTCTTTTCATTAAACTGCTTTGTAAAATCCATAATGTTAACACCGTGCTGACCAAGAGCAGGACCAACCGGCGGTGCAGGAGTAGCCTTACCTGCAGGAATCTGCAATTTAATGTAACCTGTAACCTTCTGTGCCATTGTGTATTACACCTCCTTGTACACGTTAGTGGTATTATCGGGTAATTACCCTCCCACAGACCGACATAAATGCCGATATATATATACGGATAGCTATAAGCTTAGCTATTCGTGTGGGTAACAAAATTATGCTATGGACTCTATTTGATTAAATTCAAGTTCAACATCAGTATCTCTGCCGAACATTGAAACTTTTGCTTTAACCTTTTTCTTGTCCATGTTTATTTCAGTGATTACACCTAAAAATCCTTCCAAAGCGCCGTATTTAACTCTAATACTGTCTCCTACGTTATAATCCAGCTTAATGACTGTATGTTCAAGTCCCATTTTCTCAATTTCTTCCTGAGTAAGCGGAACAGGTTTGGAACCGGGACCTACAAATCCCGTAACTCCACGGCAGTTTCTGACAACATACCAGCTTTCATCAGTCATTATCATCTTAACCATAACGTAACTCGGATATATTTTACGCTCGGAAATCTTTTTTTTATTATCTTTTATTTCAATTACTTCTTCCATGGGAACCTTGACATCCTGAATTATATCCTGCATGCCGCGGTTTTCCACAGTTTTAAAGATGTCGTCCATAACCTTATTCTCATAACCCGAATATGTATGGGCAACATACCATTTTGCTATTGCTTTGTCCGACATAAAAAATCACCTTCGCTGTTTAGTAATTATCTGTTAATAATAAGTGACATAACCCATGTAAACAAGGCATCAAGTCCCCAGATAACCACACCTACCAGAAGTACGTAGATTATTACAATCAATGTGTTTTGTCTTACTTTAGCAAATGTAGGCCATACGACTTTTTTCATTTCAGACTTAACTTCTTTAAAATAATTTGAAATTCTATTAAAGAAGCTTGGCTTTGTTTGTTCCATTATCTACACCTCTAAATTATTTTGTTTCTTTATGAACAGTATGCTTTCTGCAAAATCTGCAATACTTCTTAAGTTCAAGTCTATCAGGACAGTTCTGCTTGTTCTTTGTAGTATCGTAATTTCTCTGCTTACACTCTGTGCATGCTAATGTAATCTTTGTCTGCATATTTATCACCTCAAATTCTCAACACAAATAAAACCTCTTTTCAGAGGTAGTTACTATATTAGCATATTTTTCAAGGCATGTCAATGTTTTTTTCTAAAAAATTTTAAAAATTTATACATATTACAGCATGTCCACAATATATAGTTATACTATAAAAACAAAACACAATATAAGTTGGTGACATTATGAATTACTTAAAAATAATATTTGTTTATATAGGATTGATTATTGGCGCAGGATTTGCTTCCGGCCGTGAAATATGTGAATATTTTAATTTTTGTTCAAATACTGATTATACAGGCGTATGTGTTGCTTGTATACTCTTTATTTTTATTTGTTACATAATTTTAAAAAAATCAATGAAATTTGAACTCTATACAATAAAAGACTATATAGGCAGTATATTTCCAAATTCAAATATTTTAAAGCGTTTTTTCTTATGTCTTATATTCTTAGATTTATTATGCGGCTTAATAGTTATGCTTTCATCATGCGGCGAAATAATAAATGCTGAATTTGAAATACCTAAAATTATAGGAACTATACTTCTTGCTATCGGATGCTTTATCGTATTTATTTTTGATATAAAGGGAATTGCTGTGATAAATATTACCCTGGTACCTATTATTACTGCCGTTATTATATTTATTTCACTCAGTTCTATCTTTTCAGGCATTTTCCAATCGGCATTTTTGATTGGATTTTCGCCTGAAGCTCACAGAAACGTTTTTTTATGCGCCGTATGCTATGTAAGTTACAATACTCTTACAGCCGCATCAGTCTTATCCCCTCTCACAAAAGATATAAACAATCAAAAAGTAATTATGCTCAGCTCATTAGCTGCCGGAACAATAATAGGTCTACTTATATTTTTGGTTTGGTTCTCACTCGGAATCAATTTTTCATCTGTATGGTATGAGAGCTTTCCGCTCAGAAAACTCTCTGAAGGTATAAGTCACAACCTAACCCATATATACACAATATGTCTGATAATGTCTATATTTACTACTGCAATATCTGAAGGATACGGTATTATATCTTACTTTAATGCCAATACTAAAATTAAACGAATAATATTATCAATTATCATGTTTTCTGTACTTATTCCGTTTTCTATGATACATTTTTCAGTATTAGTTAAATATTTGTATTTCTATTTAGGAATGCTGGGTACTTTATGGATGATAGTAATACTGATAGATTATTTTAAGAATTTAAAACATATATAAAACTTACACACATTTATAACATTTATAAAATGTTAATTAAATGTTAATAAAATTAAGTCACAAAATAATCGGTGTGAATTGTTAATATTTATTAAACATTACACACCGATTACAAACATCATACAAATATGTTACATTCAGGTTAAAAATTGAGTTATTTACATTTTCCACCATACCAACAACAGCATCTTCAACTATAATAAATAATATATTATTTTATATATTAAAAATTAAATTTATAGTTCTGTTATTTTTATTTATAATACCCATATTTTTATATATTTAATCTCAAAATGAATTTTTATTTTCAGAACCGTTTCTTTTTTCGATTCGGAAAAAGAAATGGTTCCGAACCTCCAAAGAAAAACGCTTAGTTTGTGCATCGCTCTACTTTTCGGTTGCTATAGCAACTCGAAAAAGCAAACCGCTTTTTATGCCTAAATATCATTGCACTACCGTGAATTTTTCATAAAGGCTTTGCAACATTGCCGCCGCGGTAGGCAAGGCGGAATCAGGGGACGGCGTTTGATTTAAAGGTAAAGCCTTGATGAAAAAATTTTCTTTACAAAAATATAAAAGTGTGTTATATTATATTTGCAACATATCTTAATATTTATTTCATGTAAAAGTTTACGATTTGTAAAAAACGTAGGCTTTGATTTGTCATACTTTTTCATGGAATAAAGTTATGAGATGTGTTGCAACATTAAATCAAGGCTGCGTTTTTGTGCGTCAGCTTTGCTGGCGCATTTTTTAGTTATTGAGGTTTTTAAGGAGGGGAATATTTATGCTTAACTTCAAAAACAAAAAATAGAACGCTGCCACACGACCAATGTTAACAACGTTCTATAACAAAAACCAGACAAGAGCGAACTCTGTCCGTAAATCTAATTATACTATGGAAGGTTCCTCTTGTCAAACATTAAAATAATAAAAACAGGAGGAATCAGTATGGATGATTTATCAGATATATTAAGGAGAGCGAATTTGCGGAAAATCGGAGAGTTCTTGTTGAACGGTAAAGAAGAAATAGATGAACCTAACGGATTATATAATAAAGAGATAGAAGATGCAACATTGAAAATGAATAACATACTGCGAAAATATTTTAAAGATGATAAAGATGTTACAAATATAATGAACAGTATTTTTGAATTTTCAGATGTATACGAAAGAGTATGTATGGAAACAGGAATCCGCTGCGGATTAATGCTTGCAAAAGATTTGATTAAATAAGATTAAAGAGTAAAAATATAATTTTGATTTGAAAGGAACGGCAGTCTGATAAGTGCAGCCGTATTTTTAATAAAAAATGCGGCAAGCCATAAAGACTTGCCGCGACATGGTTGCGGGGGCCGGATTTGAACCAACGACCTTCGGGTTATGAGCCCGACGAGCTACCAAACTGCTCCACCCCGCGATATATTTAGTTTTTACTTTGTGGTGCCGGAGACCGGAATCGAACCGGTACGGGAAATTAATCCCACGGGATTTTAAGTCCCGGGCGTCTGCCAGTTCCGCCACTCCGGCGTATTCACTCACACAGCTTTTTAATTATATCATTTAAATTATCCTATGTCAATAGTTTTTTATAATTTTTTTTAAATATCTTAATATCATTCTATGATAATATTGTATTATTTTTGATTATATGATATTATTATATGCGTAAATTTTGGATTTTATACATATTATTTATTAACGTGAGGTAATATTATGAACTTAACCGGAAAATCAGAATTAATTCAGCTTCTTGACAGACATGGATTTTCTTTTTCAAAAAGTCTCGGTCAAAATTTTCTGATAGATAAAAACATTCTTGATAAAATAATTAACGCTTCCGATATAGATAAAAATAAAAATGTTTTGGAAATAGGACCGGGTGCCGGAACTTTGACATGTGAACTTTGTAAAATTGCTAAGAAGGTTGTGTCTGTCGAAATTGATAGTAAGCTTGAACCGATTTTGAATGAAGTTATGGCGGATTATGATAATTTTAAACTTATTATGCAGGATGCTATGGAAGTCGATATGAAAAAGTTGGTTCATGAAGAATTTTCGGACGAGCCTTTTGTAATATCAGCAAATTTACCGTATTATATTACTACGCCGCTTGTCATGAAATTTTTTGAAGAAGATTTGCCGGTTGAATCAATGACTTTGATGATTCAAAAAGAAGTTGCCGGCAGAATGACAGCAAATGCAGGAAATAAAGAATACGGCGCGTTGTCTGTTGCTGTTAGATTTTATTCAGAACCTAAAATAGTGTGTACAGCTCCTCCGAATTGTTTTGTACCTCAGCCAAAGGTTACATCTACAGTGATTAATCTAAAAGTATATGAAGAACCGCCTTATATTCCGGATAACAAAGAATTCTTTTTTAAGGTTGTTAAATCCTTATTTTCACAGAGAAGAAAAACGCTTGTTAATTCATTGTCTAAAAGTCCGTATATGAATATTGATAAAAACATTATAATTCAAACGTTAAATGAAATGAATATAGATATTAATATAAGAGGCGAAAAATTAGAAATCGAAAAACTTGTTGAATTTTCTAATATTTTATTAAATAAAATAGTTTAATTTAAGGGGTACAAAAATGAATAAAGATAAAATAACTGTTGTGCTTGCAAGCAATAACATGCACAAGGCAGAAGAAATAAAAAACATACTTGGTGATTGTTATATAGTAAAAACTTTAAAAGAAGCAGGACTTGAAAATTTTGATATAATAGAGGACGGAGAAACATTTGAAGAAAACGCGGCAAAAAAGGCTATTGAGGTTTATAAAAAAACAGGTATACCTACAATAGCCGATGACAGCGGACTGTGTATTGATTACTTAAACGGAAAACCCGGTGTGCATACAGCGAGATTTGCCGGTGAAAATGCGACTGATGATGAAAATATAAATAAACTATTGTCAGAATTAGATGGAGTAGAGTTTAATAACAGAAAAGCTCATTTTATATGTGTAATTGCATTTGTTGATAGTGATAATATACATGAAATCAAGTACTTTAGGGGTGAGTGCAGCGGATATATATTAACCGAAAAACATGGGGAAAAAGGTTTTGGATATGATCCTGTGTTTTATTATCCTGAATTTAAATGTTCGCTTGCTGAAGTTCCTGAAGATAAGAAAAATGAAATTAGTCACAGAGCCATGGCTCTAAAAAAGTTTCACATGAAACAAAATATTATTATATAAATGCTGTAGTTTTATAACTTTTTTTATTTTATGACTATTGAAAATTTTTTGATATGTGATATAATGTTATCATAGTGCAAAAAGGATGGTATAAATATGGGTAAAGTTATAGCAATAGCAAATCAAAAAGGCGGAGTAGGAAAAACAACAACTGCTGTTAATCTTGCTGCTTGTCTCGGTCTGAAAAAGAAAAAGGTTCTTCTTATAGATACAGACCCTCAGGCAAACGCAACCAGCGGACTTGGTATGAATTCCGATGATATAGAGTGTACAAGCTATGATTTGATAGTAAATGAAACTCCAATTGGTGAGGTAATTAAAAAAACTGAGTATGATAATCTTTGGATTTGTTCAGGGGATATTAATCTTGCAGGTGCTGATCTTGAACTTGCCAATGTGCAAAATCGTGAATACAGACTTAAAAAGGCTCTTGAAACATCAAAAAATGATTTTGATTTTATAATTATAGATTGTCCGCCATCGCTTGGTCTTATTACTTTAAACGCTTTTTCTGCGTGTGACAGCGTTATTATGCCGATACAGTGTGAATATTATGCACTTGAAGGATTATCTCAGCTTACAAAGACAATAAAACGAGTTAAGAAAAGCCTTAATAAGAATCTGAGTATTGAAGGCGTGTTATTAACTATGTTTGATGGGCGAACAAACCTTTCTGTTCAAGTTGTAGAAGAAGTAAAAAAATATTTTGCATCTACCGTATTTGATACCATTATTCCAAGAAATGTAAGACTTTCAGAGGCTCCCAGCTATGGTATGCCTGCTGTAGCATATGATAAGAACTCAAAGGGCGCTAAGTGTTATAAAAATCTTGCTGCCGAAGTAATAAAGAAAAACAGAAAATAAGGAAGTGAAACTTATGGCTTCAAAAAATAAAAAAGGTCTCGGAAAAGGCTTGGGAGCGTTGTTTGTTGAAAATACGGACGCTAAATCCGAAGATGATTTTGATATATTGGCTGAGTTTGAAGATGAAATCTCAGATGAAGAAAAAAATAATATAAAAATAATAAAAATCAGGGATATTGAACCTAATAAAAATCAGCCGAGAAAAAAGTTTGATAAAGAAAAACTTGAAGTTTTAAGCAATTCTATTCAGCAACATGGATTGGTTCAGCCTATTTTGGTAAAACCAAATATAAACGGTACATATACCATTGTTGCAGGTGAACGCAGATGGAGAGCTTCTAAATTGGCTAAGTTAAAAGAAGTGCCATGTATTGTGCGTGAACTTTCAGAGATTGAAGTTATGGAAATCGCTTTAATTGAAAATCTGCAGCGCGAAGACTTGAATCCTATTGAAGAAGCAGAGGGGTACAAGAGATTAATAGATAATTGCGATATGACACAAGATGATGTTGCAAAACGTATAGGAAAAAGCCGAAGCGCAGTTGCAAACTCGCTTAGACTTAATAATCTTTGTGATGGTGTAAAACAGCTTGTAATTGAAGGAAAGCTATCACAGGGACATGCCAGAACATTGCTTGGTATACAAGATGAAGCTGTACAGATTGAAAAAGCAAATGTGATTATTGAAAAAGGTCTTAATGTACGTCAAGTTGAAAATCTGGTCGCTGATATAAATAATAATAAGTCAAAGCCTAATAAAAATAATGTTAGCGGTATGATGAAAAAATACTTTGCAGAAGTTGAAAATGATTTGGGTTCTAAACTCGGAACAAAAGTTAAGATAAGCGAAGGCGCTAATAAAGGAAAAATTGAAATTGAATATTATTCAAAAGATGATTTAGAACGCATATTATTTGAATTAAAAAAATAATAATAATCGAAATTTTGAAAATACAGTTAAAATTTTGACTCTTAAAATTATATCTAATTTAATGATTTTATTAGTTAACTATGATATTATATTAAAAATAGGTTAAATTGATTTTAGATATGTTTTTAAAGGTTTTATGTATATCTGTGATTTTTTTAAAAAGAAGGTGAAATTTTGAACGATAAAAAAGGTGCTGAAAAAAGTATTCAGGAAAAAAAGAAAAATAATATCATGACGTATGCTGTTATCATGATAGTTTCTGTAATAATAGTTATTCTGATTGCAGCAATGGCAGATGACCGTGAGGAAGAGATTGATAATCGGATAATGGAAACTGAGCGTGTAAATGAAAGTATACAAAATGAACTTGTGACGCTGAAAGATGAAAATTATAAATTAAGCAAAGAAGTTGAAAAAAATAATAATTTAAAAGAAAAATTTGATAATTATAAAGTAAAATTTGAAGAAATGACGAATGTATGGAATTTATATAATTCAGGTGATATTAATAATGCTGTTGCTGCGGTTTTAGCAATTGATACATCTTTATTTGATGACAGCCAAAGTGCATATTATAACGCACTTTGCAAGATTTTGGGTATAAATGAATCTAACGAAAATAATTAACAGAAAAAAACCGTCTAATTTGGGAGGATAATAAAATGCTTGATATTAAATTAATAAGAACAGAAACCGAAAAAATAAAAAAAGCGCTTTCAAGAAGAAAAGAAGAAGTTGATATTGACGGTCTTTTAGAACTTGACGGACAGAGACGCGAACTTTTATTTGATGTAGAACAAAAGAAGGCACAGCAGAATACCGTATCTAAAGAAATTCCGAAGTTTAAGAAAGAGGGCAAGGATACAACCGAGATTTTTGCTAAGATGAAGGAATTATCTGATTCTATAAAAGAGGCTGATGATAAAATACGCGCACTTGATGAAAAAATACAGACTATTATGTATACAATTCCTAATATTCCGAATGAGACTGTACCTGACGGCGATTCTGATGAAGATAATGTTGAAATCAGAAAATTTATGGAACCGACAAAGTTTGATTTTGAGCCAAAGGCACACTGGGATTTGGGCAGTGATTTAAAAATTCTTGATAGTGAAACTGCCGCAAAGATAACCGGTGCGCGTTTTCATGTCTATAAGGACTTAGGCGCAAGACTTGAAAGAGCTATCATGAATTATTTTCTTGATACTCATACAAGCCGCGGATATAAAGAGATTTTTCCGCCGTTTATGGTTCACAGAAACAGTATGGTAGGTACGGGTCAGCTTCCTAAGTTTGAAGAAGATGCGTTTAAGGTAGCAAATACTGAATATTTTTTGGTTCCTACAGCTGAGGTTCCGGTTACAAATATGTACAGAGATGAGATTTTAAGCGGAGATGACTTACCTCTGAAATATTGCGCTTATACGGCTTGTTTCAGAGCAGAAGCCGGCAGTGCCGGCAGAGATACAAGAGGTCTTATTCGTCAGCATCAGTTTAATAAGGTTGAGCTGGTTAAATTTACGAAGCCTGAAGATTCGTATGATGAACTTGAAAAGCTGACTGCTGAAGCTGAATATGTGCTGCAAGGACTTAAATTGCCTTATAGAGTAGTTAAAATTTGTATAGGCGACTTAGGATTTACTGCTGCAATGAAGTATGATATTGAAGTATGGATGCCGAGTTACGGAAGATATGTTGAGATTTCGTCATGTTCAAACTTTGAGGACTTCCAGGCTCGCAGAGCAAATATAAAGTATAAGAATTCACCGAAGGAAAAAGCTCAGTTTGTGCACACATTAAACGGCAGCGGTGTTGCTATAGGCAGAACAACCGCCGCAATACTTGAAAACTATCAAAATGAGGACGGAAGTATAACTATTCCTGACGTTTTGGTTCCGTATATGGGCGGATTAAAAGAAATAAGATAAAATAAGTAAGGGCGGGCAATTTGCCCGCCTTGATTATATTGTTTCATATGAAACATCAATCGACTTTTTAATCCTGCTGTTTTGAATATTCGCATCCACAGTAGTTTTGACGATATAAATTATATTTTTTTGACAGCTCAATTGATATCTTAAATCCTTCTTTCTTTTTAAAGTCTGACGGTAAAAATGAAACGTCATATTGTTTTGAAAGCTCTTCGCCTATCTGATTTATTGCTTTTGAGCTTTTCAGCGGACTTATGGTTAATGTAGTACAAAAATAGTCAAAATTCTTTTCTTTTGCAATTTGTGCTGTTTTTTCAAGGCGCAGTTTATAACATTTTAAGCATCTCTCTCCGCATTCAGGACAATTTTCAAGACCTTTTGATATGTTATAAAATTTATTTGGTTTGTGTTCAATATTTATTATATTAATAGAATGAATATGTTCTATTTCGTTTATTAATCTTATTTGTTCATGTTTTCTTTTCTCATATTCCTGTATGTCAGTAATATTTGGATTATAATATAAAACAGTAATATCAAAATAATTTGTTAAGTATTGCAAAACATAGCTGCTGCAAGGTGCGCAGCAGCTATGAAGTAAGAGAGATTTTGTATTATTGTTTTCAATTAATTTATTTAAAAGTTTATCAAGTTCTTTTTGATAATTTATATTATTCATTACATTATTTTCTCCGATATATAAAAATATTCACAAGCTGAATTATACAGCATAGAATATTGTCTGTCAATAGTATGAAATCAATATGAATTAATGCGGTTGTACATTTCGTTAGCGGCATTAGCAGACAGTTTGTTTTCATCAACCAATGTTTGCAGTCTCTGTACATAATTTGTTTTTATGAGTTCTTTATATTCTTCGTACTTTCCGTATTTTGCGGCAACAGTCCATGGCGGCAAACCGGTTATAAGCAGTTCTTCTATTTCACTTTCTTCAACACCTGTAAGCATTGACAATAAAAGTGTAGTGTTCCCACTGTCAACATTGCATAACATTATTTTTCACTCCTTTCTATAAAAAATAATAATTTGATTTTAACAATATACCTTTTTTATATATAAGTATGTTGCTGTATGTATTAATTTTACAGTATTATAATAACATTATATTGTTAAAATTTAATGAACGTAAGGTTAATATTAGATAAATTATTGTGAAAATTTTTTAGAAAAAAGTTTACATAAATCACTTGAAATAATATTAATTTAATGTTATAATAATTAAGTTAAAAATATAAGATATGCGCCTGTAGCTCAGCTGGATAGAGTGAACGGCTACGAACCGTTAGGTCGGGGGTTCGAATCCCTCCAGGCGCACCACGTCGCGGCAAGTCTTTATGGCTTGTCGCGATTTTTTATACAAAAAGTATTGATATTTTAGCATAATTATGCTAAAATAACTATATGAGGTGCTTAAAATGGATATGATTAGACCGATATCTGATTTGAGAAATAATTTTGCTGAAATTTCAAAAATAGTACACCAAACAAAGCAGCCTGTTTTTCTGACAAAGAACGGATTTGGCGACATGGTGGTTTTGAGTATGGAAGTGTTTGAGAACCTTCAATTAGAGAGTGAAGTATATTATAAGCTTCAGGAATCTGATATGGAATCTGAACTTAAAAATGAACGTTTTTCATTACAGGAAGTTCTCAAAGCTATGAGGGAAGCTGCGAATGGATAAAAAGTATACAGTTGAATTTTTGTCTATTGCAAAGAAAATAGTGATTTATGCTAAAACAAAGAAATAACCGCCGCTTAGCCGAGCGACGGTTAGATATGATTATTTAATAGCGCTGCGGAAACAGCTAATGCTATTTTGCGCTGTAACCACCTGTTCAATTGAATGGGTGGTTTTCTATAATTATAATACCACATACGTGGATGTATGTCAAGAAAAAATTTTTCTTTACAAACTAAATAAAGTATGTTATATTATATCTGCGACATTTCTTTAATATTTAAACAGAAAAATAGTTTACGAATGTAAAAAACGTAGGCTTTGGTTTGTCATATTCTTTTTTTCTGTTTAAAGTTTATGAGATGTGTCGCAACATTTAATCAAAGCTGCGTTTTTGTGCGTCAGCTTTGCTGGCGCATTTTTTAGTTTTTGGGTAATTCATCAAGGCGTTGACTTTGAAACCATTGCCGAACCCATATTCCGCCATGCCAAGCCGCGGCGGCAATATCGTCAATGCCTTTGCTGAAAGATTCACGGCAGTGCAAAAATATTAAGGCTGTGAAGCTGTCCTTGTTTTTGGCGTTAGCCAAAAACCGATTAGGGGCACGCCCTTGGAGCGATAGCGACCTCAGCGAGCCAAAGCGCCTTTCTTTGGAGTCCAAGAACCGTTTCTTTCCGCAAGTAGGAAAGAAATGGGTCTTGAAATAAAATTTGGTGTTTACAAACTTAAAAAGGTGTGATATACTTGCTTTGTCACATTATTTAATTTTAATCCTTATAAACGTTTTATTTTAATACGATAAAAACGCTTACTCTATTTTTTGATATTCTTAGTTTATTAGGATTGAAATAATTAGTGTGACAACTATTAGAGTAATGTGTTTTTTAGTGCGTTACTTTGTTAACGCACTTTTTTAATATTGGGGTTATTTTAAAAGGGGGGATGTCAGTGTTTAACCTCAAAACAAAAAATAGGAAGCAGTAATCTCGTCAAAAGATTAATACTGCTTCCGGAATATCGCAGCTTCTTAAAAAACCACGCAAAATTATTATACCACTTATGCAAAGGTTTTTCAAGCAGCTGTAATAAAATATTTTAAAACAGAAAGGAAGAACCTTATGATTACAAGAAAATTTAAATTTAAAAACTGCCAAAGTATTAAAAAAGAACTGACTAAAGACGCACAATACAATCCGTCTGATTTATCCTACATCTCAACTATACAAATTAATAAAACAGATTATATTTTAAAATATCAATTTTTAGATGATAATAAAGTGTTATTACATAACGCAATGGAAGTTAATCATAGCGATAATGAGAAGTCGGATTATACGCTTATTACAAAGGGCAGAGTTCTTTCTGCACTTTTTGAAATTATTTATTATGAAAAGTTTCAGTCTTTAAAAGCCAAGTGTAAAAAATAGTTTTTGTACTTGAATTGCTATGTCAAATATGGTAAAATATTTGACATAGCAATTTTTATTTTAAGTGATATAAAGTTGATTGGAGAGATTTCATGTCTTCAAAGATTTCAAATAGAAAAACGCAGGTCGTAAATATCGGTGGAGTGAAAATTGGCGGAGGCAATACCATTGCTGTGCAGTCTATGACTAATGTACCGACAAGTGATACCGGCAGAGTAATTGCTCAAATAAAATCACTTCAGGATGCAGGATGTGATATAGTCAGATTTTCTGTTCCTGATGAAGCAAGTGCGGCAGCGATAGATAAAATAAAAGAACAGACCGATATACCTCTGGTCGCAGATATTCATTTTGATTATAAGCTTGCCCTTATGTCTATAGAACGCGGAATAGATAAAGTAAGGATAAACCCGGGCAATATAGGCGGTGAAGATAAGGCAAAAGCAGTTGCAGCCGCTGCAAAGAAGAATAATGTTCCCATCAGAATAGGTGTTAACGGCGGCTCGCTTGAAAAGGGATTTCTTGAAAAATGCGGAGGAAATCTCGCAGAAGCAATGGTTGAAAGCGCACAAGGACATGTAAAGATACTGAATAAATTTGATTTTGACGATATAGTTTTATCTATGAAGTCGTCAAGTGTTAAGACTACCGTAGAGGCTTATCGTTTGGCAAGCGAAACTTTTGATTATCCTCTGCATCTCGGTGTAACAGAAGCAGGAACTACCGCGCAGGGCATAGTAAAATCGGCTGTGGGTATAGGCTCGCTTTTGCTTGATGAAATAGGTGACACTATAAGGGTATCGCTTACAGATGACCCGTGCCGTGAGGTTTATGCGGCAAAACAAATTTTGCGTTCTCTTGACATAGGCGGCGATTATGTAGAAGTTGTGTCATGTCCGACATGTGCCAGAACAAAAATTGACTTAATACCTATAGCAAACAAGATAAATGATATAGTAAGCGATATTAAAAAACCTCTTAAAGTCGCTGTTATGGGCTGTGTGGTGAACGGTCCCGGTGAGGCAAAGGACGCAGACGTTGGAATCGCAGGCGGTGACGGCTGCGCTGTTTTGTTTAAACATGGAGAACTAATAAAGAAGGTAAAAGAAAGCGAAATCATAAACGCGTTGTTAGAAGAAATATATGAGATGACAAAATAAAGATTTTAAACTGCGGAACATGAGAATTTAAAGTATAAATCTTAGATATTTTCAGGTTCCGTATTTTATTTTTGTCAAAGCTAAGAAAAGAGATGATATTATGACACCGAGTATACTTGATATATTTGATAAGGTAAGCGTTATGGAAGGCTATGCCAAAACGCTTGAAGAATATAAAATATTATCATGTAATATAAATACTTATAAAAAGTCAATAGATTTATATCTTGAAGGTAGTGGATATCTGCCGATTTCAAAAACCAAAGATTTTGTTAATATGACAAAAGAAAAGTATGACTTGAATGATTTTGAGATATTTGTAAAATATCCTAACATTCCGGTTTCTGACGATTATATAAAGTATATTGTTGAGATGTTTAAGGCGTTTCACGACTCGGCAAGAGTATTCTTGTCTGAAGCGCAGTGCTCGATAAAAGATAATATAATTAATATAGAAAATATTGACGGAAATACAGCAAGCCTGGATAGGATGGGTTTTACGCAGTATATTCAAAAACACACTGAGTTTGGATTCGGGTTTAATGCTGTTGTTAATCTTACTAAAAAAGTAACCGATAAAGAAGAATATTTAAAACGGCAGGCAGAGATAGAAAATCAGCTTGCTCAAATAGCAATGAACGAACAGCCAAAAAGAACAAACGAGAGCGCAGAGCCGTCTGTACAAAAGGCGGCAAGCCGTTTCGGCAAGCCGATAGATGGTGAACCTATGCCGATAATAAATCTTAACGAAGAAGTTAAAAATTGCATTATAGAAGGGGAGATTTTTGACTGTGAAAGCCGTGATATAGTGAGGGGAAACCGCTCAAACACAGCCGTTAATTTTTCTATAGGCGATGATGAATGGGCAACTTCATGCCGCAGTTTTGGTGCAGCAGACAAGATGAAAAACCTCGTGAGTATGGCTAAAGACGGAAATCGTCTGAGAGTATCGGGTTCATATGAATATGATGATTATGCCAAAAAGTTTGTGGTAAAAGTGAATTCTGCAGTACTGCTTCCGGCTCCTGAGGTGCGCCGTGATACATACCCAAGAAAGCGCGTTGAACTGCATATGCACACAAAGATGAGCGCAATGGACGGTGTTACATCAATCGGAGATTTAGTCAGCCGTGCCGCATACTGGGGTCACCCGGCTATGGCAATAACAGATCATGGCGTTGCACAGGGATTTCCTGATGCAAGAAAGGCGGCTAAGGGCGTTAAAGATTTCAAGATGATTTACGGAATGGAAGGCTATCTAATTGATGATATTGATTCAAAAGAACTGAATCGAATTCGTGAGATAAAAAGCGGTACATATGTTGTGTTTGACCTTGAAACTACCGGTTTAAGCCCTGACAGTGAGAGGATTACTGAATTCGGCGCAGTTAAAATCCGTGACGGACTTATAGTGGATAAGTTCTCGCAGCTTGTTAATCCTGAAAAGGAAATCAGCGCTGAAATAACCGAACTGACAGGTATTACAAATGAGATGGTCGAAAATATGCCGACTATTAAAGAAGTTCTGCCGAGGTTCAAAAAGTTTTGCGGCGATGCGGTTTTGGTAGCGCATAATGCAAAATTTGATACAAGCTTCATTTATGCAAATGCCAAGCGTGAGGGATTGTATTTTGGCAATAATGTCATGGATACACTTACTATGTCAAGGACGCTGTTCCCGAATGAAAAGCAGCATAAGCTGAATTTGGTTTGCGACAGACTCGGCGTAAGTCTTGAAAATCATCACAGAGCATCAGACGATGCAGAGGCAACGGCACGCTGCTTTATAAAAATGCTGGAGATGACCGACTGGTATGAAGCTGTCGAACTTGAAGACAATATAAAGATTCCCGATAAGGACGACCCAATTATAAAAGAGCGTAAGTATCATATTATACTTTTGGCACAAAATTATGTGGGTCTTAAAAATCTGTATAAGCTAATTTCAAAATCTAATTTGGATTATTTCTACAGACGTCCCGGTATACCAAAGAGCTTGCTGCATAAATACCGTGAAGGGATTATAGTCGGTTCTGCCTGCGAATCGGGCGAGCTGTACAGGGCTATTATTGCAAAAAAATCGGATGATGAACTTAAAGAGATAGCAAAGTTTTATGATTATCTTGAAATCCAGCCGCTTGGAAATAATGCTTTTATGAAGCGAAGCGGTCAGGTCAGCGGTGATGATGAACTCATAGATATTAACAAGCGTATCGTTGCACTTGGCGATAGTGTAAACAGAAAAACGGTTGCGACATGTGATGTGCATTTTATGGATCCAAAGGACGAAATGTATCGCCGTGTTCTTATGGGCGGACAGGGATTTGAGGATGCCGACAATCAGGCTCCGCTGTATCTCAGAACAACACAGGAAATGCTTGATGAGTTCAGCTATCTCGGTGACAGAGCGGAAGAGATAGTTATTGACAACACTGTTGAAATTGCTGATATGGTTGAGGATATACAGCCGGTCAAGGACGGTTCATATCCTCCGACAATTGAAAACTGTGAGCAGGACCTTGTTGATATGTGTCAAAAAAAAGCTCATGAGATTTATGGTGATGAACTGCCTGAAATCGTTCGGGAACGTATGGAAAGAGAACTTGACTGTATTGTAAAGTACGGTTATTCTGTTATGTATATGATAGCGCATAAGCTGGTAAAGAAATCAAACGAGGCTGGGTATCTGGTTGGCAGCCGAGGCAGTGTCGGTTCCTCATTTGTTGCATTTTTATCGGGCATAACTGAGGTTAATGCGTTGTGTCCTCATTATGTGTGTCCGGAATGTAAATACAGCGAATTTTATAATAACGGCGAGTATCCGACCGGAGTGGATATGGATGATAAAAATTGTCCAAAGTGTGGCGCACCGCTGCACAAAGACGGTATCACGATTCCGTTTGAAACTTTTTTGGGATTCAAGGGTGATAAGGTTCCTGATATTGACCTTAACTTCTCAGGTGAATATCAAGCAACGGCACATAAATATGTCGGCGAGCTGTTCGGTGAAGAATATGTATTCAAAGCAGGAACTATAGGTACTATTGCAGACAAAACAGCTATTATGTTTGCCAGAAAGTATTATGAGGCTAAGGAAATCCAAGCTCCTGATGCGGAACTCAAACGTATTTCAAAAGGCATGGTTGACGTAAAACGTACGACAGGTCAGCATCCGGGCGGAATTATCGTGTGTCCAAAGACGATGAATATTCATGACTTCACACCGGTTCAGCATCCTGCGGACAAGAAGGACAGCGATATAATAACCACGCATTTTGATTTCCATTCAATACATGATAATCTGCTAAAGCTTGATATTCTCGGACATGATGACCCTTCTACTATTAGAATGCTTGAGGATTTGACCGGTATAGACGCGCTTAAAATCCCTCTTGATGATAAAGAGACAATGAGTCTGTTCAGCGGAACTGAGGCTCTGGGAATTAAGCCGGAACAAATAGATAGTGAAGTCGGAACATTCGGCGTACCTGAGTTTGGAACAAATTTTGTAAGAGGCATGCTTGTTGAAACAAAGCCGACAACGTTTGTCGAACTTCTAATTATATCAGGTTTGTCACACGGTACTGATGTTTGGCTTAATAATGCACAGGATTTGGTAAGGAACAAGACGGCAACATTGTCTGAAGTTATCGGACTTCGTGATGATATAATGGTATATTTGATTCATCACGGACTTGAACCGAGCATGGCATTTAAAATAATGGAATTTGTCAGAAAAGGCCGCGCTGCAAAAGAGGGAATGCCGGAGGACTTTGAAAAGGCGATGCGTGAAAACAATGTGCCTGATTGGTATATAAACTCATGTAAGAAAATAAAGTATATGTTCCCGAAGGCTCATGCTGCCGCTTATGTAATGATGGCGCTCAGAATCGCGTATTTTAAGGTGCATTATCCGATAGAATTTTATATGGCGTATTTTACCGTAAGAGCTGACTTGTTCGATGCGGCAATTATGTCAAAGGGTAAAGATACTGTACGCGCTGAGATGAAAAAAATCAAACTCAAAGGCAATGGTGCAACGGCAAACGAAAAGAGCCTGTTTACAATCCTTGAAATTTGTCTTGAAATGTATGAGAGAGGATTTGAGTTCGGCACTGCAGATTTGTATGACAGTCATCCTTATAAGTTCAGCAAAAAGGACGGAAAAATCATTCCGCCGCTCAATGCGTTTGCAGGCGTCGGAACAAATGCTGCCGAGGCGATTGCAGAGGCGAGAAAAGACGGCGAGTTCATGTCTAAAGAGGACTTGAAAAATCGTGCCGGAATAACAAAAACGGTTGTTGAGGTATTGTCCGAAAACGGAGTTCTTGATGCACTGCCTGACAGTTCACAGATTTCGTTTTAGATGATTGATTAATATATAAATATTTTTGAGGAAGATGAATATGAATAATAACAATAAATTTAATATACGAATGTTGGTATCTGTTGCAGTATGTTCGGCGGTTGCATTTATACTTATGCTGCTTGAATTTGGGCTGCCGATTTTGCCGTCGTTTATAAAATTTGACTTTTCGGATTTGCCCGCGCTTATATGTGCATTTACATTCGGACCTGTTGCAGGAGTATTTGTTGAATTAATGAAGAACCTGCTGCACTTGTTCACTACAACAACAATGGGGGTTGGGGAGCTTTCAAACTTTTTGCTCGGTTGTGCATTGGTGGTTCCTGCCGGTATAATATATAAGCACAGCAAGTCGAGAAAAACTGCTTTCATCGGAATGCTTGCGGGAACAATTTGTTTTTCTCTGGTGGGAATCCTATCGAATTACTTTATTGTATTTCCGTTTTATACTTCAATAATGAATATTCCTATGGAAGTGATAGTTGAAATGGGAAGAAAAGTATCTCCTGTGCTTGACAATGAGTTTAAGCTGATTTTGCTTAGTGTTACACCGTATAATTTCTGCAAAGGCGTTATCATAAGTCTTCTGACATTTATTTTGTATAAAAGATTAAGACCTTTAATGAAGCAGTGATATTGTGTATATGTTTTTCTTGACATAATCTTGCATGTATGATAATATAATTATAGAAATAAAAAGCCACTCATTCTATAAAACGAGTGGCACAGCGTGAAATAGCTTTAGTTGTTTCCGCAAAAGCTAAGTGCTATAAAAAAGTTAAAGCCGTTTATCTTTCCCGGAGATAGGCGGCTATTTCTCTATGTAAGCAATTATTATCATTACAACAAGTGCAAAAGATATAACATACTCCATATAAAACACCCCATTTCGGTAGGTGTCGGAAACAACCGCCGCTACTCCAATTGCTACAGTTAAAATTATATCATGATATTAAATATTTGTCAATTTATATGTTTGTACAAAAGAATGGTTAACGTAAATTTTAGGAATGTTTTTGACAGTCTAAAGGCTCCGCCACGCGGAGCCTTTAGCAATGCCCTGATAAGCATACCGTAATGAAATTTGTGTCGCAGCAATGGAACATTTACAAAAACTATTGCAAGTTTTTGTAAATTGTTATATAATAATTTTGCTGAAATAATTTAATAACAAATTATCAATTAAAGCAGAAATAATATTATGCTTTACATTGCAACATTTTTTGCTTTCAAGTTATAAATCTATAACTTGATTACATTATATCCCTTATATAAGGGAATATCAATATATTTCCCTTAAATAAGGGATTTTGTATATATGCACAAAATATGGATGGTGTTTTTATGTATAATTCACAAGATTTAGCATATAGAATTAAAACAATTGCGAAATCAAAAAATATTCCAACAGGAACTATGCTTAAAGAGTGCGGAGTAGGTAAAAATTCTCTATCGTCAATGCAATCCACAGGACATTATCCGAGAGTGGACAAACTGATTAAAATTGCTGATTATCTTGACTGTTCAATTGATTATCTTCTCGGACGTACCGACATTGTTTCGATTAATAAGACAGAGAACAATTGAAAAATCTAAAACAGATTTGGTCACAGTCGGCAGTTCGCCTCTAAGTAATCAAGATAAATGAGAATAAAAAAGAGCCACTTACAAAAGTAAATGGCTCTTTTTGGAGCTACCTAGCGGAGTCGAACCGCCGACCTCTTCCTTACCAAGGAAGTGCTCTGCCTACTGAGCTAAGGCAGCGTAATGGCGATCCGGATGGGGTTCGAACCCACGACCTCCAGCGTGACAGGCTGGCATTCTAACCAACTGAACTACCGGACCGCATATACAGCTTATTAATAATATCATAGTTTTTTATAATTTGTCAATACCTTTTTTATTATTTCAATAAAATCTTAAATTTAGTATAATTTTTTTAAATTATATTCTTACTTCCGACTTTGTTTTATTCTCTTTGCACTGCGCGGAAACGATTTTGGCGTTTCTTTTATTTTATCTATAACAACCAAATTCCGTGTTATATCACTTTCCGGCAGCGGCGCAGAAATTATTTCTCTGACTTTTCCGCCAAGATTTCCTATCATAGACAGAGATTCATTAACTTCTTCCTCTATTCCTGAAGATTTTAAGGCAACGAATGTTCCGCCGACGCGTATGAATGGCAGACAGTATTCGCATAAAACAGTCATGTTTGCCACGGCTCTTGAAAAACACATGTCAAAACTTTCACGATATTCGTGTTTTTTGGCAAGCTCCTCTGCCCGTGCGTGGATACACTTTGTGTTGTTGAGACCCAGATATTTTTTGACTTCATTCAGAAAGTTTATGCGCTTGTTCAGTGAGTCAACAAGACACAACGATATATCGCTGCGTATTATTTTTACCGGCAGTCCGGGAAATCCCGCTCCTGTTCCTATATCGGCAACGGCAGAGTTTTCAGGAACATCTATATACTTCAGCAAAAGAACACAGTCCAAAAAATGCTTTATGGAAATACCGTCATCGTCAGTGATAGCGGTTAAGTTTATTTTTTCATTCCATTCTTTGAGGAGGGTTGAGTATTTTTCAAACTGCTCAATCTGTGTGTTTGTGATTGCAATATTTAATTTTTCAAGTCCGTTTAAAAATAATTGTTTGTTCATGATAAACATCATACATTATAAAATCAAATTTGTCAATTTTTTAATCTTACACCGTTACAACAGCAATAAGGAAAAATTAGGTTTAAAAAAGTTGCCGACCAATATAAGAAAATATCGGAGGAACAAAAAATATAAAAACTAATATAATATCACGGACGGTGATATTATGGAGCTTAGTATACAGAAAAAAATAAGCAGTGCCGATATATTAATATTGGGTCTTCCGATAGGCGGCGAAACCTGTGACGGAATATTATATTTATTTAAAAAGAAAGACGATAAATTCAGCCGCGAGATTATTGCTCCGTGTATCATGGGTAAAAACGGAATAACAAGCGATAAGAAAGAAGGCGACTTAAAAACTCCGATAGGAGTTTTTGATTTGGATTTTGCTTTTGGTATAAATGATAATCCGGGTACAGGTCTTGATTATGTTAAGCTAAGCGATACAATGTATTGGGTGGACGATGTAGATTCAGAGTATTATAATAAGCTTGTCGATATTTCAAAGACTGACGCGGATTTTAATAGCGGTGAGCATATGATTGATTATCCGGGGCTTTATGATTATGGAATTGCAGTCGGATATAACAAGGAGTGTGTTTCAGGTAGAGGTTCGGCAATATTTTTGCATTGTAAAGATAAAATAAAAGACCACACATGCGGATGCATAGCAGTTGATAAGGCGTTTATGGTTGAAATATTAAAGGCGATTAACGAATATGATAAACCGATAATCGCCATACTTGACGATATATAATTAATCTTGTGTAATCATTGTTCCGATACCGCTGTCGGTGAAGATTTCAAGCAGCAGACAGTGCGGAATACGTCCGTCAATGATATGTACGTTTTTAACTCCGCCATTAAGCGCGTCAAGCCCGCCTTTAACTTTGGGTATCATTCCGCCGGCAATAGTTCCTGCTTCAATCATGTTATAAATCTCTTTTTGATTGATTTCGTAGATAATATCGTCAGCATCGGGTGAGCTTTTTATCCCCGGAGTGTCGGTGAGCAGCATTAGCTTTTCGGCTTTGAGCGCCGCAGCAACCGCTCCGGCAACTGTATCTGCGTTTATATTATAGCTCTGTCCGTCTTTGTCAACGCCTATTGGAGCGATAACAGGGATGTAATCGTCATTTGACAGGAACTGTATTAACTTTTCGTCAATACTTTTAATCTTACCTACATAACCAAGATCTACTGTTTTGCCGTTTACCTCGGTAGATTGTTTTTCGCATTTTATGAATCTTCCGTCTATTCCTGAAATACCGATGGCCTTTCCGCCTTTGGTAGTAATAAGTGAAACGATTTCTTTATTAGTTTTTCCGATAAGAACCATCTGAGCCACGCGCATAGTGTCCTCATCTGTTACTCTAAGCCCGTTTACGAACTCGCTTTGAATTCCAAACTGTGTCAGCGCTTTTGAAATATCAGGTCCGCCGCCGTGAATCAAAATCGGATGAAGTCCGATGAATTTTAGAAGAGTAATATCCTCCATTACCTTATTTTTCAGATCGTCACTTATCATTGCGTTTCCGCCGTACTTTATAACAACTGTCTTTCCGTACAGCTTTTGTATGTATGGCAGAGCCTCAACAAGTATATTAGCTTTTTTAATCAGTTCCTGCATTTTCAGTTCTCCTTTAGCTTTTTAAGTCAAAATATATAATTACAGGTACATTCCTGCACTGCTAAGTCCTGTACTCTCGTCAAGTCCGCAGATGATATTCATATTCTGCACAGCCTGTCCTGCCGCACCTTTTACAAGATTATCTATACAAGATATAACAATTGCGCGGTTTAAGCGTTCGTCAACAACAATACCCAAATCAACATAGTTTGATCCTGCAACATTTTTGATTTCAGGCAGAGTCCCCGCATCATATACCCGCACAAATTTCTCGCCTTTGTAAAAGTCTTTGAAAATTTTAACTGCTTCCTCTGTTGTGAGTTTCTTGTTTAGGTTGGCATAACACGTTGCAAATATTCCGCGCTGCATAGGAACAAGATGCGGTGTGAACGAAAGAATAATATCCTCGCCTGCCAGGAGTGAGAGCTCCTGCTCTATTTCCGAGGTATGGCGATGAGCTGCAATCTTGTATGCTTTGAGTGATTCGTTAACTTCACAGTATATATTGGGCAGTGAGGCGCTTCTTCCAGCTCCTGTCACACCTGACTTTGCATCGATAATAAGGCTTTTTGTATCAGCGACTTTTTCCGCAACCAACGGAGCAAGTCCCATAATAGAACAAGTGGTATAACATCCGGGATTGCCGATAAGAGTGTGAGTTTTGATTTCGTCTCTGTGCAGTTCACAAAGACCGTATACTGATTCTGCAAGGATATCAGGTGCAGAATGCGGCTCTCCGTACCACTGTTCATAAACCTTTGGGTCATTGTATCTGAAATCGCCGCTTAAATCGATTATCTTAACATCCTTTTTATATAGCGAAGGAATAACGACTTTTGATGCGCCGTGCGGAAGCGCGGTAAAAACCAAATCACAGTTTTCGGCAATATCGTCCTCATCAAGAGCACAGCATTCAAAATCGCATATCCCTCTCAGATTTGGATAGACATCGGACAATTTTTGCCCGACAAAGCTCTGTGATACCACTCTTACAATTTCTGCTTCAGGGTGATTCAGCAGAATTCTGACTGTTTCTATACCTGCATATCCTGTTGCGCCTAAAACTCCTACCTTAATCAATTATATCAGCTCCATATTTCAAATTAGTTTAATCATAATAACATGTCGATTAAAAGCATTATACTATCAAAGACAAAATATATCAAGTCCGACTGAAAATTTTGTTTATATTTACCTTAAATTCAGCCCAATCAAAAATTTGCTATGCAAATTAACTAAAATCATAAAATCATTTTTGGTAAATTACGCCCTATCATTCTTGATTTAATTATGTTAAAATATAATCATAGTTGAATTTAAACTTTAGACTATAAATTCAGAACAATATAAAATATAGGAGGTCATAAAAATGGCAAGTTTAAGTCTTAGAGGAATTTACAAGACGTATGCAGGTGGTTTCACAGCTGTTAAAGATTTCAATCTTGAGATTGAGGATAAGGAGTTTATAATCTTCGTTGGTCCTTCAGGCTGCGGTAAGTCTACAACGCTGAGAATGATTGCAGGTCTTGAAGAAATTTCTGAAGGTGAGCTTTACATTGGTGATAAGCTCATGAACGATGTTGTACCGAAGGACAGAGATATCGCGATGGTTTTCCAGAACTACGCTCTTTATCCGCATATGACAGTTTTTGAGAATATGGCATTCGGACTTAAGCTCAGAAAGGTTCCGAAAGAAGAAATCAAGAAAAAGGTTATTGAAGCAGCTCAGATTTTGGGCATAGAGCATTTGCTCGATAGAAAGCCGAAGGCTTTGTCAGGCGGTCAGAGACAGCGTGTTGCTCTCGGTCGTGCTATCGTGCGTAATCCTAAAGTATTCCTTATGGATGAGCCTCTTTCAAACTTGGACGCTAAGCTTAGAGTTCAGATGAGAACTGAGATTGGCAAGCTACACAAGAAGCTCCAGACAACATTTATCTATGTTACACATGACCAGACAGAGGCTATGACAATGGGTACCAGAATCGTTGTTATGAAAGACGGTATCGTTCAGCAGGTTGATTCACCGGCTAACCTCTATTCATATCCGTGTAATATGTTCGTTGCCGGATTTATCGGTTCACCGCAGATGAACTTCCTGAACGTAACAGTTGACTGCTCAAATGACGGTACATACCTAAAGAACGGCAGCTTCAAGATTAAGCTTCCTGATGGAAAGGGCAATAAGCCTGAACTTAAGCAGTACAATGGCAAAGAAGTTGTTATGGGTATCAGACCTGAGGACATTTATGATGATCCGGCGTTCGTTTCAGCTGCACAGGGCTGCACAACACCTGTTGAAATCGGTCTTGTTGAAATGATGGGTGCTGAAACATACCTCTATTTCCAGGTTGCAGATACAGATTTCACTGCAAGAGTTAATCCGCGTTCTACATCAAGACACGGTGATAAGGTTACTATCGGACTGGATGCTAACAAAATTCATCTGTTTGATAAGGACACAGAGAATATTATCTGTCACTAAGATTAATTTTATTTATAAAAAAGGACTGTACTTTTTAAAGTGCAGTCCTTTTTATTATCTTCTGTTTTTCAGCATTTCAGGATTATCAAGCGCCATGCCTGTCCCGATAACAACGCAAGTTTCAGGGTCATCTGCAACACGCGCCTTCATGTTCAGTTCACGGCGTATTAGTTGAGTTATACCGTAAATCTGTGAACAGCCACCGGTTAGAATAATGCCTTCCCGGCATACATCTCCGATGAGTTCGGGCGGAGTTTTTTCAAGCAGGGTTCTAACTGCATCGATAATTGAACCGGCAGGTTCGCGGAGAGCTTCCAGAATTTCATCGCTTGAAATTTGTATTGTTTTCGGCAATCCCGATACCAGACTTCTTCCTCTTGCCTCCATGGCAAGAAGTTTGTCGCGTCTGTAAACACATCCGATTTTTATTTTAAGCTGTTCTGCCGTTCTTTCACCGATAAGAACATTATATTTTTTGCGTATGTATCTTATTATCGAATCGTCGAAACTGTCACCGGCGATTTTTATCGAATCACTAATCACAATTCCACCGAGTGAAATCACAGCTATATCGCAGGTTCCGCCGCCAATATCTACTACAACACTGCCTTTTGCTTCGGCAACATTTATACCAACACCCAGGGCAGCGGCAAGCGGTTCTTCAATCAGATTAACGCGTCCTGCGCCTGATTGAATTCCGGCATCAATAACTGCGCGTTCTTCAACTTCGCTTATATTGCTCGGTACGCTGATAACTATTCTTGGCTTCAAGAATGCGCCCATTATACTGCCGCCTGTCGCCTTTTGTATAAAATATTTAAGCATTCTTTCGGCAGTTGAATAGTCCGAGATTACACCATCTTTAAGCGGCTTGACAGCGATTATATTTCCGGGTGTTCTGCCCAGCATTTTTTGAGCTTCAGCACCGACAGCCAGAAGCTTGTCCGTATTTTTGTCTACGGCAACAACCGAAGGTTCCCGGTCAATGATACCTCTTCCTTTGACGTATATAAGTACGGTTGAAGTACCCAAATCTATTCCCATATCTTGCCCAAACATAAATATCTCCTTTATATGTTCACCCATTGGATGTCATACCGGGTGGTTTATTTATTACAAAAATATTACAATTATGCAACAAAATTATTTTAGCCTAAAATGCATATATTGTCAACAAATTTAAACAGAAACTCTGTGACAACAATCGACTTTATACTATCATCAGCCCATTATATGGGCTGAATTGGGTCGGTTAACATCATAATGGTTATAATATACAAATTTTATTAAAAATTTTGTACATATTTATCACGGGTGTAGATATTGTGAAAAAAGAGACAATTCGATTAAATTTGTATTTGACACAGGAAAATATTTGGTGTAAAATTGTATGCAGAAAATTATGATATCTTTAAGTTTAAGATGTTAAAATAATATTCAGGAGGAAAACAAATGGCTGAATTTACAAAATGCAGTAATGAAAAGGTAAACAAATGGCTGGAAGAACAGATTGCTATGTGCCAGCCGGATAAAGTTGTTTGGATTGACGGCAGTGAGGAACAGCTTGAGGCTCTCCGTGCAGAAGCCGTAAAGACAGGCGAGATAATTAAATTGAATGAAGAAAAGCTTCCGGGCTGTTACTATCACAGAACAGCCGAGAACGACGTTGCTCGTGTTGAGGACAGAACATTTATCTGTACACCGACTGAAGAAGAAGCAGGTCCTATCAACAACTGGATGGATCCGGCTGAAATGTATGCAAAGCTTAAAGCTCTGTACACAGGTGCAATGAATGGCAGAACAATGTACATTATTCCTTATTCAATGGGTCCTGTTAACTCACCGTTCTCAAAGATTGGTATTGAGCTTACAGACAGTATTTATGTTGTTCTTAACATGGATATCATGACAAGAGTGGGCAGTGCTGTTATGGATGCACTTGGTACAGACGGCGATTTTGTTAAGTGTCTGCACGCAAAGAAGGACGTTAATCCTGAGGACAGATATATAGTACAGTTCCCGCAGGATAATACAATCATGTCAGTTAACTCAGCTTACGGCGGTAATGTTCTTTTGGGCAAAAAGTGCTTTGCACTCAGAATTGCATCATACCTTGGAAAAAATGAAGGTTGGATGGCTGAACATATGCTTATCTTAGGTCTTGAGAATCCTCAGGGTGAAGTTAAGTATATCGCCGCAGCATTCCCCAGTGCCTGCGGTAAGACAAATCTGGCTATGCTTATTCCGCCGGAATATTTAAAGGAAAAGGGCTATAAAGTTTGGACAGTGGGCGATGATATCGCATGGCTCAGAATCAATCCTGAGGACGGCAAGCTCTATGCAATTAATCCTGAAGCAGGATTCTTTGGCGTTGCTCCGGGTACAAGCGAAAAGACAAACTTTAACGCACTTGAGTCAACAAAGAAGGGTACAATTTTTACAAATGTTGCTATAAACAATGACGATATGACAGTATGGTGGGAAGGTCTTGACAAGAACCCGCCGAAGAACTGCACAAACTGGCTCGGCGAAAAGGTTGACGGTACAAAATTCGAGGGTAACCTTGCTCATCCTAACTCAAGATTTACAGCTCCGGCAAAGAACTGCCCGTGTATCTCATCTGAGTTCGAGAATCCTCAGGGTGTTCCGATTTCAGCTATCGTATTCGGTGGCCGCCGTGCTAAGACAGCTCCGCTGGTATATCAGGCTCGTGACTGGAACCACGGTGTATTCGTTGGTGCAACAATGGCATCTGAAACAACAGCAGCAGCAGCAGGTGCTGTAGGTGTTGTAAGACGTGACCCGATGGCTATGAAGCCGTTTGTTGGTTACAACATGGCTGATTACTTTGGACACTGGCTCGAAATGGGCGAAAAGCTCGGCGATAACGCTCCTGAGATTTTCCATGTAAACTGGTTCAGAAAAGACGAGGACGGCAACTTCCTGTGGCCGGGATTCGGTGATAATATGAGAGTTCTCCTCTGGATTCTTGACCGCGTTGCAGGTAAGGCAGACGCTCATGACAGCGAAATCGGTCTGCTTCCGACAGCTTCTGATATTGATACAACAGGTCTTGGTATTTCTGATGAGCAGCTTAATGAGCTTCTCAGTGTTGATAAAGAGGTTTGGAAGGAAGATCTTGAAAATATTAAGGAATACTTCGCACAGTTCGGTGATAGATTACCGGCTGAGATTAAGAAGCAGCTTGATATTCTCGAAAAGAATCTTAACGCATAATCTAACTTAAAATATTAAACAAAAAAGTCAGTATCCGCAATTGCAGATACTGACTTTTGATTTTATTCTATGTTTATACTTTCAGAGATGAACTTAACTTTTGGCTTAAACGTTTTTGCCTCGTCATAATTCATAGAGGCGTATGCGATAATTATAACTGTGTCTCCAACGCTTGCTTTGTGTGCCGCTGCGCCGTTAAGGCATACCACTCCACTGCCGCGTTCTCCGGGAATGGCATAGGTTATGAGCCTTTCGCCGTTTGTTACATTGACTATATGAACTTGCTGATTGTTTAGGATTCCCACTTCATCCATCCAATTCTCATCTATTGTGACTGAACCAACATAGCTCAAATTGGCCTCAGTAACTTTAGCACGGTGTATCTTTGAACACATTACTTCTATATTCATAATATGACCTCCCATTGTTTTACGGTTTAACAATTATATTGTCAATAAGCCGTGTGCTGCCAAATCTGATTGCAAGCGCAAAAAGAGTTTGACCGCTGAGTTTCTCGCTGCATGGCATGAGACCCGGAAATGTGTATGCTTCAATATATTCAATATCAGCAATATTTGATGCAGATATAGTACGGCGTATGTCTGACTTAATTTTCTCTATATTTGTTTCACCGTTTTTTATCTCATCTTCTGCTTGTCTTAGTGAACGGCTCAGAACAAGAGCCTCTTGTCTTTCGGAAGCAGAAAGATATGTGTTTCTTGAACTCATTGCAAGTCCGTCTTTCTCACGCACTATGGGACAAGGTATGATTTTAATATTCATGTTTAGGTCTGCGACCATTCGCATTATAACTGCAAGCTGCTGTGCGTCTTTCTGTCCGAAATACGCTCTGTCCGCAAGTGAAATATTGAATAATTTGTTCACAATGGTTGTAACACCCATAAAATGAGTCGGACGCGACTTTCCGCATAGAATTTTTGTTATATCACTGTCAACGCTCACATATGTTCCGTAATTTTCAGGATACATGTCAGATGGCGTGGGATGAAAAATGACATTCGCACCGCCGTCTTTAGCTACAATTTTGTCATGCTCCAAGTCTCTCGGATATGTGTCTAAGTCCTCGTTCTCGCCAAATTGAGTTGGGTTTACAAATACGCTGACAATTGTTATATCATTCTGTGCGGAGCTTTTTTCGATAAGAGATTTGTGTCCGTCATGCAGATATCCCATAGTTGGAACAAGTCCGATAGACTTTCCTTGTTTTTTCTGTTCTTTTGAGTATTCATTCAGTTCTGCCGGTGTGGTAATAATTCTCATAGCAACAACCTCCATCTCTATTTCTTTGAAACCGGAAATGTTCCTGATTTTACTTCTTCGATATATTTAGCAACGCCGTCTGTTATAACCTCGCCGACATTGGCAAAACTCTTAACAAATGATGGAACATAATCATCAAACATTCCGAGCATATCATGAAGAACCAAAACTTGTCCGTCACAGTACGGACCTGCGCCGATTCCTATTGTCGGAATGTTCAGTTCCTCAGAAACCTTTTTTGCAAGCTCGTGCGGTATACATTCGAGTACAATACAAAATGCGCCTGCTTCCTCCACTGCTTTAGCGTTGCGAATAAGTTTTTCGGCTGATTCTTCGGTTTTTGCCTGAACTCTGTATCCGCCGAGTTGGTTAACGCTCTGCGGAGTCAATCCCAGGTGACCGCACACGGGAATTCCGGCGTTTGTGATAGCAGTAATAATTTCTGCTACCTCTTCGCCGCCCTCCAGCTTCACAGCCGCCGCGCCGCCTTCCGCAATCAGAGCACCGGCATTTTTGACTGCTTCATAAACACCGAGATGACATGACAAAAACGGCATATCCGCAACGACCATGCTATGTTTAGCGCCTCTGGCAACTGCTTTTGTGTGATGAATCATGTCCGCCATTGTGACATGTGTTGTATCGTCATAGCCAAGCATAACATTGCCCAGCGAATCTCCGACCAAAATCATGTTGCAGCCGACGCTGTCAACCAGTTTTGCCATAGAATAATCATATGCCGTCAGCATTGAGATTTTTTCGAAGCCTTTCATTTTACGAATAATGCTTGTTGTTACTTTTTTAATATTGGTTTGTTTTGACATTTTCGCTCTCCTTTACCAATAATATAGAGTTTCTTCAATTAATATATTAAGTTATAAAATATCCATACAGATTTTATTGATGGTATAAAAAATAGATACCTAAGTATAAAGGTATCCAAACAGAGAAAGATATACCCCAAAAAGGATATATCAAAAATTTAAAAAAAAATTAGTCTCTGTTGGGAACCCAATCAAAGCTTTTGTCGTCATATATAACAGACACGGTGTTACACATATTGCGACGACAAAATGAGTATATCATACAATTTGTAAAATTGCAAATACTTTTTTGTTACATAAAGTTACAAACGATTACAATTTTAAAACATTTTCTAAAATTGACTTGACATTATCAGAATAAGGTATTAAAATACTATAAGCTGGTATGTATCATTAAAGTGATTTCATGCCTTTTAATTTTTGTTCTGATAAGGGGGAAATACTTTGGCTGTAAAATATATTTTCGTTACCGGCGGCGTTGTTTCCGGTATCGGCAAGGGAATAACAGCGGCTTCTTTAGGGCGTTTGCTCAAAACAAGAGGTCTAAGAGTTACAATTCAAAAGTTTGACCCCTATATCAATATTGACCCAGGCACAATGAGTCCGTATCAACACGGTGAGGTGTTTGTCACGGATGACGGTGCGGAAACTGATTTGGATTTGGGTCATTATGAAAGATTTATTGATGAAAATCTTACAAAAAACAGTAATATTACAACCGGTAAGGTATATAACTCTGTTATTACTAAAGAGAGACAGGGGGCATACCTCGGAGGAACCGTTCAGGTTATTCCGCACATCACAGATGAGATTAAGCAAAAGATTTATGATGTAGGAAATGAAGGAAGTTCCGATGTGGTGATTACTGAAATTGGAGGCACGGTCGGAGATATAGAAAGCCAGCCGTTCCTTGAAGCGATAAGACAGGTCGCCGGTGATGTGGGACGTTCAAACGTTATGTATATTCATGTGACACTTGTTCCGTATCTTAAAACATCGGGCGAACTTAAGTCAAAGCCGACTCAGCACAGTGTTAAAGAACTTTTGAGCATAGGTATTCAGCCTGATATGCTGATTTGCAGAAGCGAAGTTCCGCTTGAACAATCACAGAGAGATAAGATTGCACTGTTCTGTAATATTTCAAAGGATTGTGTTTTTGAGAACCTTAACTGTGATACTATCTATGATGTTCCGATAATGCTTGAAAAGCAGGGTCTGTCCGGAAAGGTTTGCGAAAGACTTGGGATTGACGCAAATGAACCTGACTTGACTGAATGGAACAGTATAATAGAAAAAGTAAAGAATCTTAATAAAAAAGTTAAGATTGCTCTTGTAGGTAAGTATGTGGCACTTCACGATGCGTACCTCAGCGTGGTGGAGGCGCTTCGTCACGGTGGATTTGATATAGGTGCAGATGTTGACATCGATTGGGTCGATGCAGAAGAAGTCACCGATGATAATGCCGCAGAACTTCTCGGCAGTGCAGACGGAATACTTGTTCCGGGTGGATTTGGTGACAGAGGTATTGAAGGCAAGATATCAGCTATCAAGTTTGCAAGAGAGAATAAAGTTCCGTTTTTGGGAATATGTCTCGGAATGCAGCTTGCAGTGGTTGAGTATGCGAGAAATGTTGCAGGTATGACTGATGCGCATAGTTCAGAGCTTAACGCTGACACGCCGTATCCGGTTATAGACTTAATGCCTGAGCAGAAGAATATTTCAGATATGGGCGGAACGATGCGACTTGGAGCTTATCCCTGCACATTGAAAGAAGAAAGCATATTTGCAAAAGCCGCTTATCAAACAGAACAAATAAGTGAAAGACACAGACACAGATATGAGATGAACAACGACTTCAGAGATAAGCTAAAAGATGCCGGACTGATAATAGCGGGAACTTCACCCGACAACAGGCTGGCAGAAATAGTTGAGATCAGTGACCATCCTTGGTTTGTAGGAGTTCAGTTCCATCCGGAATTTAAAACAAGACCCAACAGACCACATCCGTTGTTTAAACAGTTTGTATATAATTCGCTAAGATGTTCACAAAAATAGGCGAAGTGTTTTGGTAAATATGTCACAAAACAGTTAAATATCAAAATACTTATTGACAATTTAGACTGTTTGGTGTTATAATCTGTAGTAAGCTAAAAGATTGTATGATAGGATAAAATTGTTCTGTCGTTCTTCTTTTGGTTTATATAAATTAATTTTGTAAAAAAAATTAAAATTTTAATATTTTAAGGAGGATTTGAGACATGAGAAATCTCAAAAAGGTGATTGCTTTAGTAGCAGTTTTCGCTATGATGGTAAGCACAGTTGCTTTCGCGCAGACCTTTGGTGATGTGCAGGACGGCGACAATTACGTTGAAGCAATCGAAACATTAAACAAGCTCGGTGTTCTCACCGGTGACGACAACGACAATAACGGCGTTATGGAGTTCCGTCCCAACGATTCAATCACAAGAGCTGAAATTGCAGTTATTGTTGCAAGAATCAAGGGTCAGACAGGCGCTGTTGCACAGACAAACACAGTATTTACAGATGTTCCTTCAACACACTGGGCATCAGGTTATGTTGCACAGGCAACAAATCAAGGTATCGTAAACGGTTATGGTGACGGTACATTCGGTCCGGACGATAAGGTTCTTTATCAGGACGTTGTTAAGATGTTGATGGAAACTCTCGGATACAAGCCGTACGCAGCAGAAAACGGCGGTTACCCGACAGGTTACCTCCTCGCAGCTCAGCAGCAGGGCGTAATCAAAGGTGTAATGGGCGCAGTTGACAGCCAGGAAGCTACAAGAGGTCAGGTTGCTCAGTTAACATACAATGCTATTGACACACCTCTCATGGACAGATATGTTTATGGTACAGGTCAGGGTCAGTATGTAGTATGGGACGGCGATGCTTGGAGCCCGAGAAGAACTCTTATGAACCAGTATCTTGGTATCCAGAAGCTCAGAGGTATTGTTACAGCTAACAATGTAACAGGTCTTGACAGCATCACAACAATTGATACATCAGCTACAAGCAAGATTTCTCTCTACATTGAGGATAACTTCCTTGGTACAAACACAACAACTGATGATTATGAAGTTGACACAACAGTTAATCTTGAAGTTGGCGATACAAACGCAAATGACTACCTCGGATATGACGTAGTTGTATACGCTAAGGATAACAAGAATGACACAGATACACTTCTTTCAATCACAGAAGCTACAGGCAGAAACACAAAGGCATCATTCACACTTGACAAGTTCGATAGCTTGGAGCAGGGCAATCAGACATACCTTTGCTACATGAAGAATGATACAGACCGTGCTGCTTCAAAGCTTAGAATTGCTGATGACGTACAGGTTATCTACAATGGTAGAAACCTTGGCCAGGATGGTGGCAAGTCTGCAATTGAAAGAGTATTTGGTGACAGCGGTATCATAAAGAAGGATACAACTTTCAGTGGTGAAGTTGTTCTTCTTGATAATGATGATGTAACAGATTATGATGTAATATTCGTAAACGTTGCAGCTTCAGCTGTTGTTGACGAAATAACAAACAGAGGCGTTGTTACATTCCTTAACAATCCTGGAGACAGACAGACTCTTAACTCATTTAATAAGATTGACTTCAATTCTTCAAGTGATGATCAGCTTATCAGAATCACAAAAGATGGTCAGGACTTTGATTATACACAGCTCAAGCAGTGGGATGTACTTTCTGTAATTGCTTATACAACACCTTCAGATGTATACTATGATATCGAAGTTATTGGTGACACAGCAATCACAGGTACAGTATCACGTACATCTTCTTCAGACACATCTTCAACAGGTATTGCTTACACAATCAACGGTGTTGATTATGATGTAGTTGCAAACTACTATGAGAATGGTACACTTAAGGCTGGTTCAGCAGGTACATTCTATGTTGATAAGTATGGCAAGATCGTTGCTTATGACAAGAACGGCACAACAAATTCAATTAGTGAAAACTATGGTTATGTACTTGATGGTGCACCGAATCCGAGTAACTTCGGAAGCATTGTTCCACAGCTCCAGATTCTCTACAGAGATGGTTCAATTGGTACTTATGATTTTGCAAGCACTGTAACAATTGATAATCCATCACAGGCTGTTAAAGATGCTGTAAATGATAATGATGATAGTGTGTCATATAAGTACAAGGATAATGGAAATGTGGATGATGTTATCAATTCAATGGTTGGTCAGGTTATCACATTCAGTGCTACAAATGGTATAATTAAGAATATTACAATGGCTTCAGCTGATAAGGCTGATGGTGATACAACACTTGCTCTTCAGGCAGTTTCAGAAGATGCTACATCTTCATATGATGAAGACGACAAGCAGTTGATTATCAATGGCAAGAAATATGATGTAGCTGATGAGACAATGGTATTCTACATTGGACGTTCAGAAGATAGTTTTGAGTATGGCGAAAAAGCAGGTAGCGCAAATGCTACAGAAAACTGCCAGATTGGTAACGGCGCTCAGCTTATGACACTTTCAGGTGCCGCCGCAGCAGCATACGTTAATGGCAACTCAAATGGTATATTGGACGTAGTTGTTATCTACAACAAGAACGCAGGAGTTAGCGCTAATGCAGGTGTTGCTTATGTAACAAGCATTGGTACAACAACTGTTGATGGTGCAAAAGTTCTTTCAGTTCAGTACTATCAAGATGGCGAGCTTAAGACTGCTGTTACAGATAGCACGAATGTTAATGATGTTCTTGATGAGAATACTGTACCGGGTTCATTGTTCAAGTTTGGTTTCTCAGGTGATACAATCACTTCAGCTAACACATACCTCCTCTTTAACGGTTCAGTTAGAGATCAGATTACATCAAGCAGTGAGCATGCAGGTGTTCCGAATGTAGTTGCTGTTGGTAAGGGCGTAACAAGTGATGAAGAAGTTTACTTCGGCGCTGTTCTTAAGAAGCAGAACAACAGACTTACAATTGCTACAATGGACGAGGAAAACCTCCCGAACCTTGCAACTACTGAGTCAGTTAATGTTGGTAATGCAACCGTAAACGCTTACACATATGACCCGACAAGAAGAGGCAATGCTAAGTTTGCTGTAGGTTCTGTTGGTGACATCATGGCAGATAAGATTCTGACAAATGATAATGGTTCAGAAGACGGTGCACTTTACACAATTGATTGCGATGGTGTAACACTTGATTCACCGGCTTGGGGAATGCTCGACTTCGTATTCGTAAGAAAGTATGAAAACAAAGCAGATGTTGTTGACTACATGGCTTATGAGTATGATTGGACATTTGACAATAAATAATATTAACTGATATACAATCAGTTAGGTAATTCAAAAGGAGTTCCTATTTGGGAGCTCCTTTTTTTGTGTCAAAGCTCAGATATATATTGACAAACTGGATTATTTTATGTAAAATTAATAAGATAGGTATAGTATATTAAAAATTGATTATAATTAGGAGTTGTGTTATGGGAATCTGGAATAAAAAATACGAAACAATGTCTCGTTCAGAGCTTGAGCAGGTTCAGCTCGAAAGACTGCAAAAAACAGTTAAGCGAGTTTATGATAACGTTGAAATGTACCGTGAGAGAATGGACAAAGCAGGTGTAAAGCCTGAGGATATTAAAACGCTTGCGGACTTGGCAAAGCTGCCGTTTACTACAAAGGACGATTTACGAGACCAGTATCCGTTCGGTCTGCTCGCTGTGCCTCTTGACGAGGTTACTGAGATTCATGCGTCATCGGGTACGACCGGCAAGCAGGTTATAGGTCCCATGACTGAAAATGATGTTGAACTTTGGGCAGAGATTGCGGCACGTTCGCTGGCTGCAATGGGCGTGGAGAAGAATGATGTAGTACATACATCATATGGTTTTGGTCTGTTTACAGGCGGTTTTGGTGCTCATTACGGAGCAAGAAAGATTGGCGCGGTCGCAATTCCTATGTCCAGCGGTAACTCAAAGCGTCAGATTAAGTTTATGAAGGATTTAGGTTCCACATATCTTTGCTGCACACCGTCATATGCTATGTCACTTGCTGAAGTGCTCTATGATATGGGTTATACCAAAGACGATATAAATCTAAAAGGCGGAGTATTCGGTGCAGAGCCATGGACTGAGGAAATGCGTAAGGAAATAGAGGATAAACTTGGCATAAAAGCGTATGATATATATGGTCTTACAGAAATTATAGGACCGGGGGTATCGTATGAATGTACTGAGCAAGCAGGAATGCACATAAATGAAGATTTATTTATCCCTGAGATTATCAATCCTGACACAGGCGAAGTATTGCCGGAAGGAAGCATGGGCGAATTGGTTTTCACTTGTATCACCAAAGAGGCAATGCCCCTTATCAGATACCGCACTCGTGACTTGTGCGTTTTGACGAAAGAAACATGTAAGTGTGGCAGAACGCTTGCAAGAATGGCAAAACCTGTCGGCAGAACAGATGATATGCTGATTATCAGAGGCGTAAACGTGTTCCCGTCACAGATTGAAGAAGTTTTGATGAGAACAGATGGCGTTGCTCCGTACTATCAGATAGTTGTTGACAGGGTTAATAATAAAGACACCCTTGACATTTTGATTGAGCTGTCAAGCTTTGGGATGTCAGATGAAGTCAAGGACATTGAAGCACTGACAAGGAAATTAAGCGCGGAGCTTTTGTCGATGCTCGGTATAAAAGCAAATGTTAAATTGGTTGAGCCAAAGTCGATTACAAGAAGCGAGGGCAAAGCTGTCCGCGTAATAGATAACAGAAAACTGCATTAATATATTATGTTTTTTTAATGTGCATAACTAAGGAGTGTATATTTTGAAGGTTTTATCAGTTGTAATACCGATATACAACGAGGTAAATATAGAACATAACATTGTTCGGGTTATGAATGTGCTTAATTCGGCAAGTATTAATTACGAAATTATACTTGTAGATGACGGCTCAAAGAATTCTGCATGGAACGAGATTTCAGACATAGTTGATAAGTATGATAATGTTCTGGGTGTTGCGTTTTCACGTAACTTTGGTAAAGAAAGTGCGCTTTGTGCCGGTCTTGATATTGCTTCGGGCGACTGCGCCGTTTGCCTTGACTCGGATATGCAGTTCCCGCCTGAGTTGATACCTGAAATGTATGCACTTTGGCAGAATGGATATGAGGTTGTCGAGGGCGTTAAGAAACAGCGTCAGAAGGAAGGACTTATGTACAAGCTGTGTGCAGGCACATTTTATGCGCTTCTCAAAAAGACTTCGGATATTGACTTAAAGAATAGTTCTGATTTTAGATTACTTGACAGAACTGCTATAGATGCCTGGAAAGAGATGCCAGAAAAGCAGACTTTTTTCCGCGGAATGTCATCATGGGTAGGTTTTAAGCGGATTCAGTATGAATTTGAGGTTGCTGACCGTGAGGACGGCGAATCAAAATGGTCGTTTAAAAGTCTTGTTCGCCTGGCAGTTGATGCTGTGACTTCATACACTGCTGCGCCTTTACATGTGGCGACAGTATTTGGTCTGATTTTCTTTGTGTTTGCAGTAATCATGGGAGTTCAGACAATTTATATGAAAATCAGAGGTGGAGCTCTCGGAGGATTTACAACAGTTATTTTATTACAGTTGTTGATAGGTGCGATTTTATTGCTCGGTCTCGGCGTTATAGGAATTTATATTAAAAATATTTATGAAGAGGTTAAAAGCCGACCGAGATATATAATCAGAAGAGTAATTGGTAAGGAGAAGTCGAACGATGCAGAATAGCTTGACAGTACTAAATTATATATTTTATATAGCGGTAATTATTACTGTGGCTTTTGCAGTAATTAACTTTGTGCTTAGATTTTATAATAAAACTCCGCTTGCAAACACAAACGGCGGTTCACAGATTAGGTGCTTTAATCCAACAGATTTTAATCTAAACGATAAACTTTATTATATTTTGCTTGCGTTAATTGTGGTGATTGGCTTGTCAATCAGAATATGGCAGTTCGGCAGTGTGCCGGGCGGATTCAATCAGGACGGAGCAATGGCAGCGGTTGACGGAAAGGCGATTGCTGACTACGGAACTGACAGATACGGCACATGGCTGCCCGCTCATCTTTACGCATGGGGTTATGGTCAGATGAGTTCGCTGCTGTCGTATCTGATAGCGATTTTTGTCAAATTCTTCGGGCTTAATCCGATTACTGCGCGTCTGCCGCAGCTTATTGCCAGTGTGGCAGGCGGAGTATTTTTCTATCTCTTTATCCGTGACTTGTTCGGCAAAGGTGCAGGTCTGATTGCGGTAGCCTTTGTTGCTATAAATCCGTGGCATTTGGTTCAAAGCCGTTGGGCGCTTGATTGTAATCTTTTGCCGCATTTCTTTATGGGCGGCTTGTATTTCTTAAATCTTGGTCTTACAAAACGCAGAAGATATATATATATATCAATGATATTTTTTGCTCTTTGCATGTATTGTTATGGTATAACGATATACACAATTCCTGTATTTCTTGCCGTGGCATGTGTTTATTATTTAATAAAAAAGCGTATTACATGGAAGGATGCGTTGATTTCAATTGCAGTGTATCTGCTTATCACATGGCCGTTTTTGCTTACAATGGCGGTTAACTTCTTTAAGTGGGATACTATAAAGCTGCCGTTTGTGACAATTCAGTATTTTTCGGGCAGTGTACGTTCAAGTGATATACTGCTGTTTTCTGACGAGCCGATGAAGCAACTTGCGCTTAACTTTAAGAGCTTGCTTAACACGACTGTTTTACAAAAAAAGGACTTGCCGTGGAATGACATCCAAGGATTTGGAACTATGTTTCTTTGCAGTATTCCGTTCATGATAGCCGGTTGTGTTGAATTTTTTAGAGTAAAGATAAAAGGCGCAAAGGGTTTGGTTGTTTTTGCGCTGCTTACAGGCATATGGGCAGGACTTTTGACAAACGGCGTTAATGTGAACAGAGTAAACATTGTGTACTATGGAATAATGATGTTTATTGTTCTGGGAATTTATTTCACCATTCGAGAGATAAAGTATTTAAAATGGTCTAATCTTTGTATTTATGCAGTACTTGGCGTGATGCTTGTCACGACTTATTTCGGTTCGTATGCAGATATGATTAAGAATCAGTTTTATTATGGATTCGGTGACGCGCTTGCTGCGGCTGAGAGTACAGGTGCTGAAAAGATTTATGTAACAGCAGACGCTCAGGGTAAGGGTTATTGGAACGTGAGCGAGATTTTGACTATGTTCTATGACCAAACCGATGCTGAGTACTTTCAGGGTAAGAAAGACGAGCAGCACGGCGAGAATCTGTTGCCGTACAAACAGCGGTTTACCTATGTAAGTATGAGCCAAAGCGTGGCGGACAGCAGTAAAAATCAGGATGCGGCATATGTAATTTTAAAGAGTGACGAACCGTATTTTGATAAAACGATGTATGATATAACTCAGTACGGTAATTTTTGTGCAGTGACAAGAAAGTAAATAAGGAGCAGAGTATGGAAGAAAGCCAATATTCAATCTTTGACAACAGAAATTATGGAATTGATATTTTTAAAATTGTATCAATGTTTCTGATAGTTTTACTTCATTCACTAAGCTATGGAGCTTTACGCGGAGTTACTCCGTTTAGCAAGTATTATGCAGTGGGATTTTTTATTGAAGCTCTGGCATATTGCTGTGTTAACTGTTTTGCGCTTGCTTCGGGATATATAGGAGTTGATACAAAATTCAAGTATCGCAGAATAGTACCGCTTTGGCTTCAGGTAGTATTTTACACAGTGCTTATGACACTACTGTTTGTGTATATAAAGCCTGATTTATTGACAAACAAAGCTCTTATAGGAGAGCATCCGATTTTAAAGGCGTTTACTCCGGTTTCTCACGAAACGTATTGGTACTTTACTGCGTACTTTGCTTTATTCTTCTTTATACCGTTTATAAACAGAGGTATGAGTGATATAAGTGCGCGTCAGGCGTATGCGTTTATTGGTGCGGTAATATTTATATATATTGCGATTCCGTATTTTGCAAAAAAAGATTTATTTGTCAGAGGAGTAGGGTATAATTCAACTTGGATTATTCTTTTGTACGGAGTAGGTGCGGCATTAAGAAAGTGCAAAATAGAGAAGATTGTTAAAAACAAGTATTGGTTTTTAATTCTGTACTTTGTTTTTTCTGCTATGGCATGGGGTGCAAAATTCCTGACGGAATATTCGTCACAGCAGAACGGAAGTTTTAAAAGTGATGCGATATTTTTGCAGTACACATCAATTTTTGTATTTATGTCAGCAATTTGTCTTTTATTATTTTTTGCAAATGTAAAGATAAAAAATAATATAGGAGTTAAAATAATAAGAGTCATTGCGCCTGCTGCGTTTGGAGTGTATATAATACATACAAATCCGTATGCTTTTCAGCTTCCGTTTTGGGAAAATCTTAAACTGCTTTGCAGTAAGTCATTGCCTGTTATGGTAGGAGGAGTTTTACTGAATGCCGTTATAGTATTTGTTATATGTATTGTTATTGATATCATACGTATACAAATATTTAAATTGCTGCATGTTAGAAATCTTATAGATATTTTTGCCGATTTTATAAATAAAAAGATTGACGGATTATACAAAAAAGTTTAATGCAGTAAAAAATGGTGATAGATTATGATTGAATTTCTTACTAAAGCTAAAAATATTAAAACCGTTAATGAATCTGTAACTTTAATAATGATTGTTTTGATACTTGTGTGTATTTTCAGAGTAATATATGAGAAAAGTTTTTCAAAAGACGGTATAAAACGTAAAGAGAATTATAGCAGTTTATGTTACAGAACTTTTTTTGCTTCTGTATTTTTGGTTGGAATAATAACACGTCTTTGGTCTTTCGGAAATGCACCGGGAGGTTTTTTCTGTGATGAGGCGATGGTTGCAATTGATGCAAAAGCAATAGCTGATTACGGAACAGACCATTACGGAATGAGGTTTCCGGTATATTTTCAGGCGTGGAAAAACGGGCAGCAGTCTATCATGCTGGGGTATCTCACTGCGCCGTTTATAAAACTTTTCGGTATGTCAAAACTGACGGTGCGTCTGCCTATGCTTATTGTCAGCACTGCGGCAGCGGTTTGTCTTGTTCTTTTTGTAAAGGATATGTTCGGAAAAAAGGCGGCAGCGGCAGCAGCGGTTCTCGTTGCCGTAAATCCATGGCATTTTCTTGAAAGCCGCTGGGCGCTGGACTGTTATATGTTTCCGCATTTCTTTGTAATATCGCTGTATTTACTTTACAAGGGCTTGGCGGGCAGCGATAAAAAGTTTTTGTATTTATCTATGGTGCTTTTTGGGCTTACTATGTACTGCTATGGAATATCTATATATACAATACCGCTATTCCTTGTAATGTTTGCGGTGTATGCTGTTGTAAAAAAACATATCAGCATAAAGGAACTGTTAATTTCCGCAATTATTTATTTGGCTGTTGCATGGCCTTATATATTATGTGTTATGGTTAACTTTTTTGAATGGGATACTATTGAAACGCCGTTATTTACCATACCGAGATTTACTGAAACGCAGAGACAAAGTGACATACTGTTTTTTGTGGCAGAGCCTGTTAAACAGCTTAAACTGAACATTAAGGAGTTTTATAACTTACTTATACTGCAAAAGCCTGACAAGGCAACTCCGGCTCATGTGGTTGCAGGATTTGGAACACTGTATTTATGTACTCTGCCTCTTGCTGCTTTAGGTATGGTTCGGTTGTTTATCAGAAAAAACAGTCTTAGCAGAGCAATTATACTTATTGCATTGGTCATGGGTGTGTTCGGCAGTATGATAACTCAGCCTTATACGTGGAGAATCGCAATCATTCTTTATCCGATAATAATATTGGCAGCGCTTGGCATTGAGTTTATTACAGAAAAAATCAGGTATTCCGAATGGGTTGTTATGGCAAGCTATTTATTGATTTTTTCTATGTTTATAACAACATATTTCACAACGTATACAAAGACAATGGAGCGTTGGTTCTTTAAGGGATTTTGTGATGCTGTTGAGAAAATCGAAACATATGATGCTGATAAGTATTATATAACATCAAATTCAAGATCTAAGAACACAAAAAAAGAAAGCGAAGCGTGGACGATGTTTTTTCACGATATAGACGCTCATTATTATCAGGGGCTTACAAATGAGAATAACGGAAAAACATATCTGCCGTATAACCAAAGATATACCTACGGCGATTTGACGCCCGAAGATATTAATCCGGATGAAAATACGGTATATTTGGTCGATGCAGAAGAAAAGAACTACTTTGATTCGGACAAATATAATTTTGAGGAATACTCTGGAGTTCAGACTGTTTATTATGTTGTAACCAAAAAATAGGAGAAAACTATCATGGATAAAATTGCGGTACTTATTCCGTGTTACAATGAAGCGCGGACAATAGAGAAGGTAATCAATGATTTCAGGGCGGTATTGCCGGAAGCGGTTATATATGTTTATGACAACAATTCAAGTGATAACACCGCTGATATTGCAGAAAAGGCAGGAGCGATAGTTCGGTATGAATATATGCAGGGCAAGGGTAATGTGATACGCCGAATGTTCCGTGAGATTGATGCGGAGGTTTATATAATGACCGACGGCGATGATACCTATCCTGCTGAGTATGCAAGAGAAATGGCTGACAAGGTTATTGAGAAAAAAGCGGATATGGTGGTGGGTGACAGGCTGTCGTCAACCTATTTTACCGAGAACAAGCGCCCGTTTCATAACCTCGGCAATACAGTTGTAAGGTCAAGCATAAATCACTTGTTTAAAAATGATATTAAAGATGTTATGACCGGATACAGAGCTTTCAGCTATAACTTTGTAAAGACGTTTCCTGTATTGTCGCAGGGCTTTGAAATTGAAACAGAAATGACTATCCATGCGGTGGACAAGAATATGAGTGTTGACAACGTGATTATAGACTATCGTGACAGACCTGAGGGCAGCGAGTCTAAGCTCAATACGTATTCTGACGGATTTAAGGTTTTAAAGACTATAGCAAGGCTTTATAAAAATTATAAGCCGAGGCAGTTCTTTACAGCAGTTTCTGCAATTTTGATTTTGCTTGCTGTTATATTCTTCATACCGGTTCTTGTTACTTATATACAGACAGGGCTTGTTCCGCAAATTCCAACTTTGATTGTGTGCGGATTTGTCGCGTTGGGAGCGATACAGTCGTACTTTTCAGGACTCATTTTGTCAACTATCGAACAAAAGAACAAACAGGATTTTGAATATAGATTGGCAAAAACTGAAGATAAGTTTTGGGAGCTGAAAAATAAATAAAAGACATTGTACTCGAAGGGAATGTATAGTTTATGAAAGATAGTATTAATAAAAAGTGGCTGATATCGGCAGCAGTAGTTTTGATAACCGGTATTTTGCTGCTTATGAATTTTTATGGTCTGAGAAGCATGAACTTTGACCTGAAACCTGATTCGTCAGCTTCGGCAGCGGATAGCGGAGAGACAGGTTATGCTCCGCATCTTTCGTTTCCAAAAGGCGAGTATGATATTAAGGTTAACGGAAGCGGACAGGTTAAGGTTAAAACTGCCGAGGGAAATGAATTGGGCAGCGGTACTGCCGGAAGCTCGTTCAAACTCAGTTTGGCAAAGGATGAAAGTGATATAATTATATTCAGCGGCGGAAGTCTGTCGTCGGCAAATATCTCAAAAAACGGCATGATTTATAATGATTTGAGTTTTTTGACGCTGCTTCTGATACTCTTTATGATGTATGTGATATATATTAGGTTTGTGAAAAAAAACAGCCGAGACAAAGATGCAGTTTTTATGATACTTCTGGCAATATCTGTTTTTGCAAGCTATCCGCTGTTTAGCGGCACAGTTGGTTTCGGACATGACCTCAACTTCCATTTGTATCGTATTGAAGGTATAAAAGACGGTTTGATGTCAGGTCAGTTCCCGGTCAGAGTTCACCCAACACATAATAACGGATACGGTTATATAACAGCGAGCGTGTATCCTGAACTTTTCCTGTACTTCCCCGCTTTTTTAAGACTATGCGGAGTTTCCGCAGTTACAGCGTATAACACGTTTTTGTTCGCGGTGAACTTAGCAACGGCGTTTATCATGTACTATTCGGCAAAGGGTATTTCAAAGTCCAAATATGTCGGATTGCTTGCATCGGTTGTTTATACTCTGTCAACCTGGAGAATAATAAATTTGTATTACCGCGCAGCATTGGGAGAGGCGCTTGCTATGGTATTCTTCCCTCTGGTGATTTACGGCTTGTTCTGTTTGCTAAAGGACGACAAGAAAAAGTGGTGGGTGCTTGCACTGGGCTGTACAGGAGTTTTCCAGTCCCATGTAATAAGTACGGTGTTTGTGGTGATTACCATTGTGGCGGCGATTCTGATGTTTATAAAGAGTTTTGTAAGCGACAGACGCTGGATTGGATTTTTCAAGGCAGGCGGGCTTACTGTTCTGCTCAACCTATGGTATTTGGCAGCGTTTATGCAGTATTATTTTGGGCTTGATATGGCTATTCGGCATACTAAAGAAAACACTGAATTTTTTTTGAATGCAATAATACCTACGGAATTATTTAATATATTTAATACGAGTTTTGGTTATTCTCAGCTTCTTCCTATAGGTGTTAAAGGCGATATGTCCTTATCGCTCGGCGTTGGTGTTTCGGTGTGTCTTATAGTGTGTGCCGCATACTTTATATTCAGAAAAAAGCGCAGCATTGAAAATGAGGGCTATGTATTTGGAATATTCGCATTCGGCGTTTTGCTCATGTTTATGTCAACAACGTTTTTTCCGTGGGAGATCCTTCAGCAAAACAAGCTGATAAATATGTTCTGCGGAACGGTTAGAATGCCGTGGAGATTTTTAAGTTTGGCATCGCCTATTTTCTGTATTGCTGCGGCTGCAATAGTCGGCGGTGTGTTTAAAAATGATAATGCAAAAAAGATAATTCTTGCGGTTACATGCTTTGTTTGTGCAATATCATTTGTGTCATGGGGAACAGCGTACACAACTCAGCTTGACCCGTCGCTCAAAAAGGGCTATGCTGTGGCAACAGGCGGTTCAGCAGGACTTGACGATGAATATTACGTTGTCGGCACAAATTTAAAAGCGCTTACACCTGAAAAGTACGAAACAAGTGGCAGTGTTAGCATTACTGAACACAGAAAGTCGGGAACGAATATAGAGCTGAAATTAAGCGATGCAGGTTCCGGGGATTATGTTGAGGTTCCGCTTCTTTACTATCCGGGTTATACTGCAAGGGATCAAAACGGTAATAAACTTGAAGTTATCGATGGTGCAAATCATGTAATGCGTGTTAATCTTGATAACGGAGTTCAATCCGTGAAGATAAAATATTCGGGATTTTGGTTCTTTAAGATTGCGGATATAATTTCTGTGATAACAGTTTTGGGTATGATTGTTTTGTGGCTCAAGAGCAGGAGGCTCGAAGGATGATAGAAAAGATTAAAGCTTTAAAAGATTTTTTCAATGAGGAAACTCCTAAAAAATATGCGGCTGCGTTTGCGGTTATACTTTCATTAACTCTGATTCTGGAATTGTTTGTGTTTAATTATAAGTGGCTTGACTCGGCGTTTTGCAGTAAGATAAACGCAGCGCCTGGGGTATCATCAGGGGCATTGGTCAGCGAAAATAATATAAAGTTTACCAGTGACAGCGGAGTAATCGAATATAATGATTTAAATGCAAAAGTTAAATATCTGTATCTAAAGCCGGGCAATGCTGAGGGAGGCAAAGCTTCGGTTACGATTTCAGCCTCGGATGAGGCTAACACGTCGGCGCTGTCTGCGCCTGAAAGAACTGTGCTGACGGATGTAGAACAATCACAGTATATAAGACTGCATTTCAGCGGAAATATTAAAGATTTGAAAATTACAATCAAGGGTATGAACGGAGAGACTGTTACCGGAGACTGTATAGGTCTTAACGTACATGTACCTCTGATATTTTCGTGGGTCAGGTTTTTTGTGATGTTGTTCGCTCTTATACTTTTGTATCTGATAAGACCAAAGTCATTTATTTATAGATATAAGACCAACTTAAAGAATAAATATCAGCTTGCGGTTGTAATCTTAGTTGTAATAGTGCAGTCGGTGTTTTTTTGGAATATGCTGCACTATAATACAACCGCTCTTAATTGGCACAAAAACTATGAACATCACCAGCAGTATTATGATTTGATAGAGTCGTTCAAAGACGGACATTTATATTTAGAAAAGGACATACCCGAAAATTTAAAAAGTTTAAAAAATCCATATGATTATAGTTCGAGAATGTCTGCAATTTCAGCGGCATTATGGGATAATGCGTATTATGACGGAAGGTGTTATGTATATTTTGGTGCGCTGCCTGCTGTGCTTCTGTATTTGCCGTATAATTTAGTAACCGGCAATGATTTGCCAAACTATATTGCAGTGTTTATTTTCGGTGTTATGATAATAATAGGCATACTTCTGCTGCTTTGGGAGATTATCAAAAAGTGGTATAAGAATACGCCGTTTGTGCTCTACCTGATAATGTCAATTGTTTTTGGCGCGGTGTCAGGAATTGCATATGCGGTCCAAAAGCCCGATTTTTATATTGTCCCAAGTTTAGCTGCGTTGATGTTTGCGCTGTTTGGTTTGGCGTTCTGGCTGTCAGCGGAACGTGATTCTGATGACGGGGGAACAGAACTTGTCTCGTGGAGGCTTACTCTGGGATCTTTGTTTATAGCCTTGACCGCGGGATGCAGACCGCAGTTCTTGCTTGCGGCAGTATTTGGAGTAATGCTGTTTTGGAATCATGCTTTTAAAAAACGTACGTTATTTTCAAAATCGAGTATAAAACAAACTGCCGCAGTTTGTTTGCCGTTTATTATTGTTGGTGCAGTTGTTATGTGGTATAATGCTGCAAGATTCGGTTCGCCGTTCGACTTCGGAGCAAATTATAATCTAACAACTAACGATATGACACACAGAGGGTTTGTATTTGGCAGAACAGGTCTGGGAATATTCACATATTTCCTTCAGCCGTTTAGCATGAATGCGCTGTTTCCGTTTATCCATGATTTTTCATCAGCGACAGCGTATCAGGGTTTGACTCTTACAGAAAAACTGATGGGCGGTGTACTTTGGCTATATCCGATATTGCTGATTGGCGTGTATGGTGCATTTAAAAAGAACGTATTTTCAGATAAAAGAGCATATCGAATGGTGTATTTTTCAATTATTATAGCTGTTGTGCTGGGTATTCTTGATGCACAGATGGCAGGATTGCTTACGAGATATTTTACGGATTTCATTTGGCTGTTGATGATTGCGTCAGCAGTTACTGTGTTTGCGTATTATGACAGGAACATTGGCAATATTGAGGCTAAGTCAAAGATTATAAGTATTGTTACAGTACTGACGGTTGTGTCGCTTGCACTTGCATTCCTGAGAATATTCGCCCATAGTGAAGATTCTATCCAAGCGGCAAATCCGACACTTTATTATACAGTCCAGCATTTGATAGCGTTTTGGCTGTAAAGATATTTAAACAAAAAATGTGAGTCAATCATGACTCACATTTTTTGTTTAAAATATATTCTTTCTAAGATCCTGACCAATTAATTGAATAATCTTATATTCGCCTAAAATTCTTGAGGTAAGCCGCTGACTATACAGCTTTTCCATTGCTTCAAGACTCAGATTTGTTGATATTACGGTTGCTTTATTTTTGAGTATTCTTGTATTCAGCAAATCAAATAATGCCGCCGCGGTAAACTGCGTCAAAAATTCTGTTCCCAAGTCGTCGATTATCAGCAGGTCTGCATCGTTTATATAATTTAATGTTGTATATCCTCCCTGTTGTTCTTCAGGAGTTTCGTACTTGCCGAACTTTACGTTTTCCATAAGCTCGCACAGCTTGTATGAAGTTTGATAATATACGGTTTTGCCGCGGTTTAATGCCAAATTGCCGATACAGCTTGACAGATACGTCTTACCGGTTCCGGCATTGCCTTTTAAAAGAAGGTTGCGCGGCTTTGCTACATCTAAGTTATCGGCGTAGCTTTTGGCTTTGTCATACGCCGATTTTGCAATATCAAGCGGAGCTTTGCCGGTACTGTCGGGAACAGGTGAAAACAGGGAGAAATTAAAATTATCAAACGTCTGATTTTTCATAAGCTCAGTCATATTTGAATTTATGTCTATATATTTGGATGTAAGCTCTTTTAAACATGTACATTTCAGACCGTTATCGTCAAACCCTGTATCACGGCAATTTTCGCAGTCATACTTCTCGTCAAGATAATCTTCCGGCAGAGACAGGCGTTTTAAAATTTCGATTTTTTCGCTCTGATTCTTTTCGATAAAGCTCTTGATTTTTTCAAAGTCTTTCCCGCCGTGCAGTACTGAACGCAGCAGAGAATTGCCGGCACGCATCATGTCGGCTTCTATACCTGTGTATTCAGGTGCAAGCGAGCGAACTTTTGCGGTGTTTGCCTCAAGTTCGGCTTTGTGACGTTCACGTCTTTCATTAAGTTCCTGTAATGCAAGTGAATTTGCAGACTGCATATATATCACCCTTCTGTAAAATATTTGGTATATTGTCAGTTATCCAGCATCATGTCAAGAAGCTTCTCTTCAAGTGACGCATAGTCGATTTTATTTGTATCATTATAGTTATTAAACTTGCTATTTTGGATGTTTAAAGTATCATCATTTGTATTATTCTGTTTTGATTTGTCATATCCGTGATTAAGATTAAAGATTTCTTCACTGCGCTTAACACCGTCGCTGTCAGTAATACCCTCACTGTGCCATGATACAAGTATTTTGTTCATGTAACTGTATGAAAGTTTGCCGGTATTGTTTACGGTTCGGTCATAGGCGAGTGATACAAGCTCAGAACTGATGTCGAGCTCTGTCCATGATTTGATATATTTTTTTTCGGTTTGGGTCAAAGAACGGTCGTAGATACCGAGAATAGAGCGTATTTGATACTCGCTGTCCTCCTGAGCTTCAAGCTGTTTTATATAATCCTCTGCTTTTTCAAATGTATCTATGCCTTTATCCGCCCAGTCGATAGCGACAGTTTCAAGATAACGCTTGCCCGTTTTCCCGCGCTTTGCCGCATAGTTAAGAAGCATAACAATAACTTCACACGGCAGTCCAAGCCAGTCATAGAATGAATATAAAAGCTCCATTTCACTGCCTGACAAAAGCCGCCCCAAAATGCCTTCTGCCTGATAAAACATTCCGGAAAGAACTTGATTCTTATCGGCAGCAGTATCAATCTCATCACTTTTGTATGATGGACGTGCAGAGGTTTTACGGCGTGCTTTTTTCTTTGGTTTTTCGGTTTGTTTTTTAGAACTGTTCAAATCTTTTGTATCTTGCGGGAAGGAATATGTATTATCATCGAGCTGAATCAGCTCTCCTTCGCTGACCCAATATCCGAGTGCAAACTTCACACGATTCGGTGCGATGTCAAGCTCTGCCGAAATTGAGTCAATCGGAGGGATTTGTCCGTCACGGCTGAAAATATATTTTGCATACAGAAAAACCTGTGTATGTAACGGATTTGCGTAGCGTAAGTACTTTTCCGCAAATTCATAAGAAATATCTATATATTCCATAAGTTTTTAACCTCTTTAATGTTTGTGCTTTAGAGTTTGTCATATGTGTTCAAGTCTATTTACCGACACAGAATCTCGAAAATACCATATCAATTATTTCTTCCTGAACGGTTGTTCCGATAACTTCGCCGAGAGCTGACAGTGCATCCTCAAGATCGACATACAGAATGTCAAACGGCATACCGTTTTTTGCGGATTCAAGAGCGAGACAAACTGATTTTTTTGATTTGATAAGCGAATCACGCTGTCTTGTGTTTGAAATAAACACATTATCACTCGATAATGTGCCGAGCGCAAACTTATCGGCAATAGTTTTTTCGAGCAAGTCAATACCTGTCGGTTCGCTGTTTATCGGGGTTGAGGTTTCAATAATATCATCTTCGCAAAATCCGAATTTTTCAATTATATTACTGCGTGTTACCTTTGTTGTTTTGTCAGATTTGTTTAGTATAACAATCGTGTTTTTGCCTTTGAGTTTTTCAGCAATCTTTTCATCTCTGTCATCAGTGGGAATATTGCTGTCTATAACAAAAAGGCATAAATCAGCAAGCTCTATGTTCTGCATAGTGCGCTCTATACCTATTTGTTCTGCCTCGTCAGCTGCCTCGGAGCGGATTCCTGCCGTATCAAGAAGCCGCAGAGAAGCGCCTTTGAGATTAATATATTCTTCAATAGTGTCACGCGTAGTGCCGGGAATGTCAGTGACAATTGCCCTCTCAGTGCGTGACAGAGCATTTAAAAGAGACGATTTGCCTACATTAGGCTTGCCGACTATTACTGTTGTGATACCATCGCGGAGAATTTTACCGGTCTCAAATCCGTCTATAAGCGAATCAAGCTCTGTTTTAACTGAGGTAAGTTTTTCGGATATTTCCTGCTCTGTCAGGGGCTCAATCTCGTCAGGATAGTCCGCAAAGGCTGAAATATTCGCTGTGATTTCCATAATACTGTCTCTTAAAGCGTTTATCTTATGTGACAGAGTACCGTTTAACGATTTCGCTGCGTTACTGAGGCCGAGTCCTGATTTTGCATCTATCAGATCCATGGTTGCTTCTGCGCCAAGCATGTCTGTTTTGCCGTTCATAAATGCGCGGCGGGTAAACTCGCCCGGTTCAGCCATACGCGCTCCGCAGTCAAGCAGCATATTAAGTATTGAAGCTGCGGCAAAATATCCGCCGTGGCAGTTGATTTCAACGACTGTCTCTCCGGTAAACGAGTTAGGAGCACGCATAATGGATATAAGTGCTTCATCTATCACAGAATCCGAATCATCAGGCTTATGTATATCAGAGAGTGTGAGTTTGTGACTTTCAAGCTCTTTAAGTGTTCTGCCGGATTTGGTTTTTATAATTTGCTGTGATATCTCCTGTGAATTTTCTCCGCTTATCCTTATAATGGCAATGCCACCCGAACCTAAAGGGGTGGCTATTGCAGCTATTGTATCAAATATTTTCATATTTTTGTTATCCTTTGATTTTGACTGTTACTTAATCTTTCTTGATATTTGTAACAAGTTCGTCTATTATTTCGCGAAGCTCGGCGTCTTCAGTAACCATTTTTTTAATCTTCTTGACAGCGTTCATGACGGTTGAATGGTCACGGTTAAAAGCATCGCCTATTGAGCCATATGATGAGTCAAGAGTTATACGCGATATGTACATTGCAATGTGACGCGGATATGCGATATCATTTGAGCGCTTTTTTGTAATCAGTGAGCCTTTCGGCAGATGATAGTATTTTTCAACCTCATCTATTATTACATTAATAGTAATATTGCGCTGCGGCAGGGTTGACAGGATTTCTTTAAGAGCTTTTTGAGCAAGCTCCATGGAAATAGTGTTTGTGCGCTCAATACCCGCATATGCCAAAATACGTTTAAGCGCGCCTTCAAGATCGCGCACATTTGATGTGATGTTGTTGGCAACATACTCGACGATTTCTTCATCAAATGTAAAGTATTCATTTTCAATTTTACTTTTAAGAATAGCAAGACGCGTCTCATAGTCCGGCGGCTGAATGTCTGCCAGAAGTCCCATCTGGAAACGGGTTTTTAGCCTGTCCGTAAGATGCGGAGTCTCGGACGGCAGACGGTCAGAGGTTAAAACAATTTGCTTTCCTGCCTCATACAGCGCATTAAAAGTATGGAAAAATTCCTCCTGTGCGAGTTCTTTGGTAGCAAGAAACTGAACATCATCCATAAGCAGCAAGTCTACGGTTCTGTGCTTGTTTCTAAATTCCTGGTTTGTCTTTTCGCGGATAGCGGTAACCAGCTCATATGTGAACTTTTCACTCGTAGTGTATAAGATTCGCTTGCCCGGATTATTTTTTATATAATAATTACCGATAGCCTGAATCAAATGAGTTTTACCCAGTCCGCTTCCGCCGTAAATAAACAGCGGATTGTATTTATGCGCAGGTGATTCGGCAACAGCAAGCGACGCTGCCTGTGCCAGATTATTGTTGTTTCCGACAATAAAGTTTTCAAATGTGTATTTTGGGTTTAAAGTGCTCTCGTATTTAATAGGATCATCTAAAGCTTTGCTTGAATTATCATTTTCAAAGCAGACATCAAGCTCCAAATTCTTCCCTGTGACAGTTTCAATGCTGCTTTCAATAAGAGAGCGGTATTTTGTAACCAGCATGCTTTTATTGAGACTTCCTTTCTGAGAACCTCCCGGTACGCAGAGAGTAATTGAACTGCCTGCAACTTCAACAGGTTTAACCGGTTTAATCCACGTATCAAAAGCAACTGTTGACATCTCGTCCTGCAGTTGTCTTGTGACGTTTCCCCAAATAATATTTATATTTTCCAAACTGAACTACTCCTTGTATTTACGGTCGCATCCGAGGGATGCGAATTCTGCTGATGAACTGTTTTGTTTAACATAATATGAGGAATCAGTTAACATATTTCTTAAATTCCCAACGATTATTTTAACAGAAAGAAGTTCTTTTTTCAACACCCAAATTTGCTTAAAAATTTTCTGAAAATGTTCTTAAAAAGGCCAACTACAAAATATAGGAGGCTTGTATTTTGTAATCAACAATATATTCTGATTTTTTTGCCAAAAGGATTTTTTCACAAAATTTAAGCAAATATTTCATGAAAGTTACACAAAAATTTCAAAATTATTTCAATTTCAAAAAATATAGAAAAGAAGCTAAAATAATACTTGACAAATTTGGATAAGCATGATAAAATATTAAAGATTTTTTCATAGGCAGTATAATTTTGTAATTAAAATGCTGTCTTGATATAACATTACTAAAGTAAATTATCAATTTTTTATATTGAGAGATATAGAGGGAGGGATATAGGATGCTTAGAACATACCAGCCTAAAAAGAGACATAGATCTAAGGTTCATGGCTTTAGAAAGAGAATGAGTACAAAAAATGGTCGCAAGGTTTTGGCGAGAAGAAGACTTAAAGGCAGAAAAAAACTGTCAGCCTAATGGAATCTGCAATCTCAAAGACGCCGAGTTTGGCGTCTTTTTGCATATTATGAGTAAATTTTAGGCCGAGCTTTTTTACCTGCTGTTTGTACCAATAAATAAAGGAGAAGTTTAATGAGCGGATTTGTCAGCTTAAAAAAGAATGTTGATTTTCGCCGGCTGTACAGACGCGGCAAGACCTGCGTTACTTCATGCGTTGTAGCATATGCTTTGCCTAATCGGGAAAACGTACACAGACTTGGTATTACTGCAGGGAAAAAGGTCGGCGGAGCAGTTAGCCGTAATCGTGCAAAACGCAGAATACGCGCCTTGCTCAGCGAATTTCTGAAAACCGAGGAGTTCGGTGGAGGACGTAATTTTGATTTTGTGATTGTAGCGAGAGCAAGAGCGGTTAATTGCGAACATGATAAACTTAAAAGAGACTTCTATAATGCCATGCGCGATGCTTTGGGACAGATAAAATAGTAATTTGCAGTGTTTTTGATTAAAAACGGTTGCAAAATTTTTCCGTTAGTGGTATTATTATAATAGATAAGATTTGGACTTTGTGAAAGCTAATATTTTGTGTCTGTAATTTGTATGATGAAGAATATGCTTTCTTTAAACAATAGTCTGGTATATTAAGTATATAGTATATGAAAAAATTAGTTATAAAATTGATTTGCGGATATCAAAAGTATATTTCACCGATGAAAAGAAAACCAACTTGCAGGTTCTATCCGACGTGTTCGCAGTATGCAATAATGGCGCTTGAAAAGTATGGGCTGGTTAAGGGAATTTTAAAATCGGTATGGCGGATTTTAAGATGTAATCCTTTTAATCCCGGAGGAATTGATTATCCTTAGATAATATTATATAGATAACATAAAACAGATATTTAAAAGGAGGGCACTGAATGTCCTATATTATGTTGGGCCTGGGCTGGGTCCTGAAGTTTATGTATATTCTGGTTAATAACTACGGTGTTGCAATCGTTTTGTTTACAATTATCGTAAAAGCGATACTTATGCCGCTTACCGTCAAACAGCAGAAGTCTATGCTTAAAACGCAGAAGCTTCAGCCGCTTTTGATGGATTTGCAGAAAAAGTATGAGAACGATAAAGATAAGCTCAATCAGGAAACCATGAAGCTTTACCAAAAGTATCAAATAAATCCTATGAGCGGTTGCTTGCCTATGTTTATTCAGTTGCCTATTCTCATGGCACTTTATTGGGTTGTTAAACAGCCTATTATATATATTATGGGTGTTGACAGCGGGGATATATGGAGACTTGTGTGGGCGATGAACGATTGGGGACAGCTCAGTCAGGCTAATCTGGATTCTTTGAATCATCTGCTTGATACAATGAAGATTGATCCTAATAACTTCGTTGGATTTTTTGTTGATAATAACTTTAAAAACTTCGGTCAGTATGAGATTCAGTTTGCTCGTTTCCTTCATGCAAATCCGGAGATTATGAATAGCAACTGGATTACCGAGACAGGCAATGTTTACCGTTTAATCGACTTCAACTTCTGCGGTATTGACTTATCTGAAACCCCGGACTTGTGGTCGTTGCTCGGATTGGTTATGGGAAAAATTCCGGAGAGCGGAATCAACTGGAATTTAATTGGTCTTTGGCTTATACCGATTATAGCGGGAGCGAGTTCATATGTAACATCAAAGATTACGCAGGCTATGCAGCCGCCTCAGCCGGTTCAGAGAGATGAAAACGGAGTAGAGAAGCCGAATCCGATGAATACAATGATGATTGTCATGCCGTTATTTTCAGCATGGATAGCGTTTTCAATGCCGGCGGCGATAGGATTTTACTGGATACTCAGCAGTCTGATACAGCTTCTGCAGCAGTTTGTTGTAAATAAGGTTGTCGATGTTGGGCTTACTGAAGAAGATGTAAAGGAGGAAATGCAAAATGCCAAGAAAAATAGAAAAAAACGCAAAAAGTAAAGAAGAGGCGCTGAGACTTGCGGCGGAAGAATTTGGCGTTTTCGTTGATGAATTATCATATACGGTTGAAAGAGAAATCGGAAAAGGACTTCTTGGCCGACTTCTTGGCAAAGAGGTCATAATTTCTGCATGGATTACCAAAGAAGCCGAGGAGGAAGAACGTCTTAAAAAGACGCGTGAGGAACGACGAAAAATTCGCAATGAGAATTCAAGCTCTGATGCTTCAAAACTGAATAAAGAAAATGTAAATAAGAGCTCTGCAAAACAAACAGGTGAACACCCCCAAAAGCCGGCCCAGAAGCCCGAAAGAGTAATAAATGAAAAACCGGAAAAGAGTCAGGTTGAGACAAAGACTTCAGTGAAGTCAGCAGACGCGGAATCAAGCGAACCGCAGAAGAAAGATAATAAAAGGCGCGAGGTTACAGAAAAATCCTTGAATGACGCACAATACTTTGTTGAGCAAGTTGTTCATAAAATGGGTCTTGATGATGCAAATGTCGCTGTTAAAAACGGCGGAACCGCAGTGGATGTCACTGTAAGCGGTGAGAGAATGGGGCTGCTTATCGGTAAGAGGGGCGATACGCTTGATGCGGTTCAGTACCTTACGAGTTTATATGTGAACAGAGAAAAGAACTCATATATAAAAGTCAACATAGATACAGAGGGTTATCGCGCTAAGCGTGAAAAAACTCTTGTACAGTTGGCTCACAGTCTTGAAAGACGTGTTCTCAGAGAGAGAAAGCCGATAACATTAGAACCTATGTCTCCTAACGAGAGACGAATAATTCATGCTGCATTGCAGGAGAATGACGAAATCCGGACTTACAGTGTCGGTGAGGAGCCGAACCGTAAATTGGTTGTTTCGCTCAAGGACTAATTATGGGTTACAGGTTTTTTGAGAATAAAGAGTGTGAATATTATCCTTGTCATAAAGCGGAGCAGATTAACTGTCTGTTCTGCTTTTGTCCTCTATACGGACTTGATGACTGCGGCGGAAATTATAAAATTACAAAGGGCAAAGACGGCAGATGGATTAAGGATTGTTCCGATTGCCAATTGCCTCATAATCCTGAAACCGGTTATGACTATGTAATTGACAGGCTGTTTGGGTAATGGATAAACATTTTTCTTTGCCGACGTTTCTTTTTTGTTTGTAAAAGAAATGCTGAGAAGATTTAGGGAGAAAAAACTATGAATAATCATTTAAGCCTTGAAGAAGTCAAGGCGCTTGATAAGAAATATTATATGAATACATTTGGAGAGAGGATTCCTCTGTGCTTTGTAAGCGGTGCCGGAATTGAACTGACAGCAGATGACGGAAAGGTGTACAAGGACTTTTTTGCAGGTATCGCAGTAACGTCGCTCGGATATAATCATAAACGTATGACTGAGGAATTGTGCGACCAAGTTAAAAATCTGATACATACATCAAGTGTGTACTATGTCGAGAATCAGGCAAAGCTGGCGCAGATGCTTGTTGAAAATTCTTGCGGCGACAGAGCATTTTTCTGTAGTACGGGCGCAGAAGCCAACGAGGGCGCAATTAAACTTGCAAAAAAATACCAGGTTGAAAAAGGATGCACAAATAAAATTGAGTTTGTGACGCTCAAGAACTCGTTTCACGGCAGAACTCTTGCAGCTGTTGCGGCAACAGGTCAGCCAAAGTATCAAGCTCCGTATGCACCGCTTATTGAAAAGTTTTTGCATGTTGAGAGAAACAATATCGAAGAATTAAAGTCTGCGGTGGGCGAGAATACTGCCGGAATTATACTTGAACTCATACAGGGCGAAAGCGGAGTTAATCCGCTGATAAGCGAGTTTGTAAGAGCGGCTGAGGAGCTTTGCCGCAAGTATGATATAGCGTTGATCATTGATGAGGTTCAGACAGGTATCGGCAGAACAGGCGCTCTTTTTGCACATGAACTGTATGGTGTAGAGCCTGATATTTTCACAATGGCTAAGGGTTTAGGCGGCGGTGTACCTATTGGGGCGATATGTGCAAATGAGAAGTTTGCGTCTGCTTTTAAACCCGGCGACCATGGCACAACATTCGGAGGCAATCCGTTGTCAACAAGGGCAGGACTTGTTGTGCTTGATGAACTTTTGAACAACGGCGTACTTGAAAACGCAAAATCAGTCGGAATATATCTGATTGATAGACTGAATGAACTAAAGGATAAAAAGAATATAATTAAAGAGGTTCGCGGTGCAGGACTAATCTGCGGCGTTGAATTCAATGAGCCGATTGGCAGAGACATAACCGCAAAACTTCGTGATAACGGTATTCTTGTCGGAGCGGTAGGAGACAGCACTTTGCGTATTGTTCCGCCGCTTATCGTGACAAAAGATGATATAGATATTTTGGTAAACAAACTTGAGGAGGTATTATAATAATGAAACATTTTATAAGTTTGCATGACGTAACACATGAGGAGTTTTCACAGCTTTTATCATTGGCGGCAAAACTTAAAAGAGAGCAGAAACAGGGTATAGAACATAACATATTAAAAGGCAAGACATTGGGTATGATTTTCTCAAAGTCATCAACCAGAACTCGTGTTTCATTTGAAGTAGGTATGTATCAGCTTGGCGGTCACGCTTTGTTTTTAAGTTCAAACGACATTCAGCTTGGCAGAGGCGAGACAATATATGATACCGCAAACGTAATGAGCCGTTTTGTTGACGGCATTATGATAAGAACATTTGACCATCAGGATGTTCTTGATTTGGCTGAGTATGGCACAATTCCGATTATCAATGGTTTGACAGACCTGCTTCATCCATGTCAGGCTCTTGCTGATTTGCTCACTGTTCAGGAGCACAAAGGCAGATTGCGCGGCTTAAAACTTGCGTACATCGGCGACGGAAACAACGTAGCACATTCATTGCTCTACGCATGTGCAAAAGCAGGAATGGACGTAAGCATTGCTTCACCTGCCGGATATGAGTGCAACCCTGAGATTGTGGCAAATGCCAAAGAGGACGCCAAAATACTTGGCAGCAAAGTTTTAATCACAAATGACCCGGCTGAGGCAATAAAAGACGCAGATGTAGTATATACTGATACATGGGCAAGTATGGGTCAGGAAGCTGAAAAGGCGGAACGCGCAAAGATTTTCAAGGATTATCAGGTTAATAAAGAACTGTTCTCCCATTCCAAGCCGGACAGTATATTCATGCATTGCTTGCCGGCATACAGAGGTTATGAGGTTACCGAGGATGTAATCGACAGCGAGCGCAGCGTTATATTCGACGAGGCAGAAAACAGACTTCATGCACAGAAGGCTGTTATGGCAATGCTTATGGTAGGTGACAATAAGTAATGGATAAGTTATATGCTTTTGAGGTTAAAAGAGCATCAGAAGAAGATATACCGGCAATAATAAAGATAACAAAGGATGCCTTTTTGAAATATTGTGAAATGGCAGGCCTTGATTATAATATTGAAGCATTACAGGAGACTTATGATGATGTAAAACATGACATAGACACAAAAGAGGTCTATGTTGTGTTTATTGATGATGAACCTATCGGAGCGGTAAGAATAGAACTGCTTGCCAATCACGAGGCATACCTAAGCAGATTTGCTGTGAAGTCAACACAGAGAAATAATGGTATCGGTAAAATCCTGATGAGTGTTGTTGACAAGGTAATGAAAGAAAATGACGTGCATATTCTCAGATTACACACAGGTTCGCATGTTACACCGCTGATACGTTTTTACTACGGCAGAGGTTTTTACATAAAGTCAGTTGAAAACAG
>CAOKIL010000001.1 GCA_948468535.1 uncultured Eubacteriales bacterium | reverse complement strand
ATAAGTCAACAATCACTGTCCGTTTTTTCGGTCCGGCTTATCTTAAATGACGAGACTCATGTAATGCCGTTTTGGGCTTTACCTGAGTTTTTTTATTTTTTAGCTCAAGTGTAAAGCTCATCAGAGCAGCGCTTGGGTTTTTCATTGTCAAAATATTAAACCTATAAGGAGGAAAGGCAATGAATCAAAAGATCAAAAATCAAATGCCCTACACAAAAACTCACACTCAGGTTCTTGAAGAACTCAATGTGTCTCCCGGCAATGGACTGACTGAAAACAGCGTTGTAAAAAATCGTATAGCCTATGGCGAAAATTCTTTTACCCGAAAGAAGCCTGCATCATTAATATCACGAATTTTAAAAGGCTGTCTGGAACCTATGGTGATTATGCTGATTGCGTCAGGTCTTATTACTCTTGGGGTTAACATAACAAGAGTCCTGACAGGCGGTCATGCTGACTTTTTCGAATGTGTCGGGATATTTGCGGCAATTTTCTTATCGGTAATCATCACAGTAGTCATGGAGGGCAGAAGCGCCAAAGCATTTGAAGCCCTGAACAAAATTACTGATGATACGCAAATCCGTGTTATACGCGGCGGCCAGACCAAACTAATACCGCAGTGTGAAGTTGTAGTCGGCGATATTATTTGTATCGAGACCGGTAACAAAATACCTGTTGACGCAAGGCTTATCAGCTCTGTTTCACTTATGGCTGACGAATCAGCTCTCACGGGTGAGAGTATGGCTGTACACAAGGACGCCGAAGCTGTGTTCAGTTATGAAACCCCTGTAGCAGAACGCAGAAACATGCTGTATTCAGGCTGTTTTATCACAGGCGGCAGCGGTCGCGCAGTCGTCACAAGCGTAGGTGACAGCACTGAGTTCGGTAAAATTGCATGTGAGCTTTCAAACAAACAGACCGGCTTAACCCCTCTGCAGGAGAAGATGGCAAAGCTCGGCAAATGTATTGCCTTTATCGGTCTGATAATCGCTGCTGCGGTCTTTGTAATTCAGCTTTTTACAATAGAAGCATTAACATTAGAAGCGGTTTCAGAGGCGTTTATAACAAGCATAATTCTTATTGTTGCCGCTGTGCCTGAAGGGCTGCCGACTATTATGGCAGTGTCTTTGGCTATAAACATAATAAAGATGTCAAAGCAGAACGCCTTAGTCAAAAAGATGATTGCATGTGAGACAGCAGGCTGTATAAACGTAATCTGTTCAGACAAAACCGGAACTCTGACCGAGAACAAAATGACGGTTGTTAATGTGTTCAGCGGCGGAGCTGTGTGCGAAGCAAGTGAAATCAATGACCCTAACATGATAATTAACTTCTGTATCAACAGTACTGCGGATGTTGACTTTGATAAAGGAACAAAATTTATAGGCAACCCGACAGAATGTGCATTGCTGACCGCGCTGCATAAGTCGGGACTGGATTACAAGAAACTAAGAAGTAAATCAAATATCCTGCATGTGTTTCCGTTCTCGTCCGAGACAAAAAATATGACCACCGTAATATCAGACGACAATGAGATTGCGGCATACTCAAAGGGCAGCCCCGAAAAGATACTGTCTATGTGCTGTATTCCGGAGTCGCTCAGGCAGGAAGTTAATGCTGAGATTATCCGATTTCAGGAAAAGGCGTGCAGGGTTATTGCGTTTGCCCACAAGAGTATAAACGGTGTTTCAAGCTTTGACGACGACAGGGCAGATATTGAATCCGATATGATATTTGACGGATTTGCTGCGATTACTGACCCGCTCAGAGTTGATGTGGCAAACGCAGTCAACGACTGCCACAATGCTGGGATTGAGCTAAAGATACTGACAGGCGATAATCTTGTCACGGCAAGATCAATAGCAAATGACCTGAATATACTTGATGATAATCACATTGCTGTGGAAGCTGCATATATCGACGGTCTGAGTGATGAAGAGTTGATAAGTGAACTGCCCAAAATTCGTGTTATTGCACGTAGTACGCCTGTGATAAAGATGCGCGTTGTAAATGTTCTGAAGAAAACAGGAAATGTTGTCGCAGTTACAGGTGACGGAATAAACGATGCGCCTGCGCTGAAAAATGCAGATGTTGGTATTGCAATGGGAATCTCAGGAACCGAAGTATCAAAAGAAGCAAGTGATATAGTTCTGCTTGACGATTCATTTGCGACAATTATAAAGTCGATAAAATGGGGACGCGGTATTTATGAGAACTTTCAGAGGTTTATACAGTTTCAGCTCACGGTCAATCTCTCGTCTGTTTTGGCAGTGCTGTGTTCGGTTATTGCAGGGTTTGCCGCCCCGTTTACAACGTTGCAGCTTCTTTGGATTAACATAATCATGGACGGTCCGCCTGCGCTGACACTTGGTCTTGAGCCGATACGCGGAGAACTCATGAACCGTATGCCCACACGCCGAAATTCAAGTATTGTATCTGCAAGTATGCTGACAAGAATCATAATTAATGGTGTTTTTATCTCGGTTATATTTATGGCGCAGACATTTACAAACTTCCTCGGCGGAACGCCCGAACAGCTTTCTACAATATTGTTTACTTTATTTGTATTGTTTCAGTTATTTAACGCATTTGGTTGCCGTGAACTTGGAAGCGTAAGCATATTAAAGAATCTGTTGTCAAACAAACTGATGCTTTGCATGTTTGCACTGACTTTCGGATTTCAGGTGGTAATAACACAATTCGGCGGTATGTTTTTCGGAACTGTTCCGCTGTCTCTTGATATGTGGATTAAGATAATTGCTGTTGCATTCTCGGTTATTATCGTGACAGAACTGACAAACGTATGCGGACGTCTTGTCAAATACGAACTTAAGTGATATAATATATGTATTTCACGTTCGATTGGAGAATAAAATATTTATATGGGAAAAGCATACAGAACCGTTAAAAACACTGCATCTGCCGAGATGGTTGAGAAACGCTCGCGTTTTATATCTACGGTAAAGCCTGTCACTACCGAGGCGGAAGCTGTCGGACTTATAAACGAACTCAAACAAAAGTATTGGGATGCAACCCACAATGTCTATGCCTATATAATAAAAGATAATAACATAATGCGTTACAGTGATGATGGCGAACCGACAGGCACAGCCGGAATGCCTGTGTTGGATATACTGAAAAAAGAAGGGCTCACCAACTTGGTTGTGGTTGTTACGCGGTACTTTGGCGGAATCCTTCTCGGCACAGGCGGGTTGGTTCATTCATATTCGCGCAGCGCAAAGCTGGGCGTCACTGCGGCACAGATGATTGACATGGTGCTGTGCAGGGAACTTTTAATTAAGTGTGACTATACTCTGCTTGGAAAAATTCAGAACGAAATTCATAAATGGGACATTATTGAAGGAGAAATCACGTATACTGACAATGTGGAAATTCCGCTTTTTATTCCTGCAGAAGATTTTGAAAGGCTTAAAAATGCTCTTGTTGAGCTGACAAATGCCAAAGCCGAATTTTCAGAAGGCACCATGGAATACAAAGAAAAGCTAATAGGTACTAAATCGGAGGTTTAAAGGGAAATGAAATCCCCTTAGAAACCTCTTAATTCGGGCATTTACGCATATTTTCATCAAGGCTTTACCTTTAATAAATTCGCCGTCCCCTGATTCCGCCTTGCCTACCGCAGGCGGCAATGTCGCCAAAGCCTTGATGAATAGTGCGCGGGTCTGGCGCGCGCAACTGGGCTAGGCTTTTAATTTAAAAACGCAGTTTTTCGTCCATTTACCTGGGTTGTCTGAAAGGGAACAATCCTATTGACATTATGCTCATTTTATGATAAATTGGGGATATAAATGTCGAAGTTTGAGGAATACTGTCGGGCGGCGGGCCGGTTCGGACTTTGCACAGTAAACTACTTTAAGGAGGAGTATTCTTGGTTAACTATCAGGAAGAACTTTCAAACCACATGGTCGGTAACAAGCTCTATTTTGATTATCAGAGATTCGGAGGTATGGTTTCAGTATGGTTTGTCAGCGCCATATTTTCATTTTTTCCGCTTTTGCTGAGACCTATGTTCACCAAAGTTGCAACAGCGGTTGATGCCGGATACTGGCAGATGGTTATGGGTGATAATGACGTATTATACTTGATTGTTGCTATGTCAGTTATTGCGGTGGGAATAGCTATTCTGTTCGGCAAGCGCAGTTCGGTATTTGTATACTTGATTGCGGTGCTACAAGTTATAGGTATATTTTTCGCTATGATGGGATATCTCATGCTTGAAGGTGACCCGTATATATTTGAAGAAAACGTTTACACCATCAACTCATGGGCATTAGCCGCATCTGTTATATTGGCTCTTGTGTTGTTTGTATCGGTTAGTTTTAGAATCAGGGAAGGAGCGAATAAGGCATGACAGGATTTTCATTTCTGCTTATTGCCTTGCTGATTACCGGACTTAGTATACTTCTGTGTATTGCGTATATATCCAATAAGGTTAAAGAAGCAAGTCAGTCTGTACGTCTGCTTGATGCAGACTTTCCGTGCAATATAGGGAGTATGTCAAAAAAATCGGCAAAGAAGTATGAAGAATTTTATAACCGTTCGTCGTCAGACCCTCGTCTGGCGGCCGGTTTAATTTATTCAAAAGATGATATAGAGGCTTTGGACAGAAAAGCCTCTCCCAATAGATTCCCGAAGGGCAGGTATAATGTATGAGTAAGAAAGACAATTCAAACAAGTCAACCAATGATAAAAAGCAGACAACAAACGTTATGCCGGTTGTGGGCAAAGAGACAGCGCAGCCGCAGACAAAAAAACGCCGCACCCTTGACGGCGATACAAAACCCAGTAACTTAACAACTGACACAGACAGTATTGATGCTTCAAACAAAGCGATATTTGACAGTATAAATTCGTACAGGAAAGAAGAGATGACTATTGACGAATATTGGGAACGCATATTCTATGTACATCTTAAAACAAAAGAACTCTATATCCTTGCCGAGGAATACGGTCCGGAACTTAAAACGTTTTATCTGCCGATAAACAGTCTTAAAGATGCGTATGAGAATGTTATTCATGTATGCGCCAATGATTATATGGTGAAAAACGGCACAGCATCATCGAACGACACATATGTAAAAGAAAATTTGAGAAAGGCTCTGGCAAGCGAGTGCAAAGCCTTTTTTGACACTGCGGACTTTCTCTCGATTTTGCTCAGAAAGAAGATTGGCGAGTGTCTTAACGGTTTCTCATATCCGCAAATCGCGTCTGTGTGGGATGACTACAACACGGTAAGACTTGAACTCATACAAATCAACCAGGAGATTGCCGAAATCAGAAACCATAAGTCAGAGACGAGCGATTATTATATCGATGCTGATGTCGAGAAATATTACTTTGAGACAAAGAACCTTTTGGATTGGTATATATATATAGAAGAAAAGGTATATCCGAGACTTGAACAAAGGTTTAATGATATTTAAACCATGAAAACAACAGCAAAAAACGTTAACGACTTCTCAAAAGGCAATATCCTCAGGCATATTATGAGGCTTGCTGTGCCTATGACAGTTGCGCAGCTTATCACCATGATGTATAACATAGTTGACCGTATGTTTATCGGAAGAATCGGCGGTGCTGAGACAACGGATGCGCTCACTGGCGTCGGAATCTGCCTGCCCGTTGTTTCTGTTGTGATGGCTTTTGCGAACTTAGTCGGTGCAGGAGCCGCCCCTCTTGTATCGATAGAACGCGGCAGAAAGAACGCTGATGAAGCTGAAAAAATCATGGGTACGGCAACATCAATGATTATCGCGTTGGGTGTAATCATAACCATTTTGGGCTTGGTGTTTAAAACATCTGTATTAAATCTGCTCGGTGCGAGTTATGTCACGTTTTCTTATGCAAATTCATATCTCACTATTTATCTTTCAGGAGCAATATTCCCCATGCTTGCGCTTGGGCTTAACAGTATAATCAACGCTCAGGGCTACGGCAGAACAGGCATGCTGACTATAACCATAGGTGCGGTTATCAATATCCTGCTTGACCCTATTCTTATCTTTGGCTTTAACATGGGCGTATCAGGCGCAGCGGTTGCAACCGTTGTTTCACAGTTTGTTTCAATGCTTTGGACGGTTGTGTTCCTGACAGGCAAAAGGTCATTATATAACATAAAGTTAAAATATATGTTAAAGGCCGAATATAAGCGAATCAAAAAAATCCTGGCGCTCGGTCTGGCAGGGTTCACCATGATGGCGACAAACGCTGTAGTACAAATGGTATGCAATATCACACTCAAAACCTACGGCAGTGATATTTATATAGGTGTTATGACAATAATCAACTCTGTGCGCGATATAATAACCTTACCAGCACTGGGCTTCTCGCAGGGGGCGCAGCCTGTTTTAGGCTACAACTATGGAGCTGATAAAAACGACCGCGTAAAGAGCGGAATAAAATATATGTCAGTTATACTGATAGCCTATACGGCTCTGGCATGGCTGGTGGTTTCAACTTTCCCAAAACTGTTTATTAAAATCTTTACAACCAATGCCGAGCTTTGTGCGTACGGTGTTCATGCGCTTCATATTTACTTCTTTGGATTTGTGTTTATGGCACTGCAGTTTTCGGGTCAGTCGGTTTTCACCGCGCTCGACAAACCTAAACAGGCGGTGTTCTTTTCGCTTTTCAGAAAGATAATTATTGTCGTACCGCTGACGCTGCTTTTGCCGCTTATCTGGAACCCACAGATAGACGGCGTATTCTGGGCGGAACCGATATCAAATCTAATCGGCGGAACAGCCGCGTTTGTGACTATGATAATGACAGTTTACCGCAAACTTTGATAATCTGCATGAGTATATTTTTGAAAAACAAACATATATTAACATCAAACAAATACCGCATTGCAACTGGGAGGCATTTATCATGCAGACAAAAAAATTTAAACTTATCTCAACATTCGATTCGCTTATGCTTGGAGTTATGCTTGCCGTGCCCGATAATCCCGGAAGTCTGCGCGGAATAATCCAGTTTGCACACGGAATGACTGAGCGCAAGGAACGTTACACTGATACAATTGAGTTTTTCGCTTCACGCGGATTTATCTGCATTATTCACGACCATAGAGGTCACGGCGAGAGCGTAAGGAAAGAGGATGACCTCGGATATTTTTATGAAAACGGAACAGACGGCATAATAGAGGATATGGCTCAGATATCACAGTATATAAAAAATCTGTACCCCGACCTGCCGCTGTATATTATCGCGCACAGTATGGGAACACTTGTCACAAGGGCATACCTCAGAAAATACGACCGCCTGCCGAGCGGCGTTATTCTGTGCGGTTCGCCGAGCCATAACGAAGCAACAGCGGTTGTAGCTCCTATCCTTGATCAATACTCAAAAATCAGAGGTGATAACTATCGCGGCAATGTGATAAATGATTTGTTTGTAGGGATATTTGACTTTAACTTTAAAGATGAGAAACAAAAAAATGCGTGGATATGCAGTGACAGAAATGTAGTAAGCAAGTTCAGCAATGACCCGAAGTGTGCGTTTTCTTTCACTATAAACGGCTACCGGTGCCTGCTTGAACTTATGAACAGAACATATATAGATAATATAGAAACAGCGCAGAATACGTTTTTGCCGATTATGTTTATGTCAGGAAGCGATGACGCGTGCATGGTGAACAGACATAAGCTGATTGAAGCCGCAGCAAAACAGCAGGAAGCAGGATATTATTATGTCGGACACAGAATATATAAAGGGATGCGGCATGAAATATTAAACGAACCTGCAAGAATGATTGTATATAATGATATATTAAAGCATATTGAGATATTTGAGGTAATGAACAATAAGTTCAATCCGGATAATTAATAATAATTGTAAAAGTTTGCGTCAGCTTCGGCCGACGCATTACATATGATGTATACCATATTATCTATTTATGGTACGTTATTCCGTTGTTTATAGTGAAGGCGCGGTAAATCTGTTCAGTAAGAACTACGCGCATCAATTGGTGCGGAAACGTCATTTTTGAAAAACTCAGTTTCATAGTTGCCGGCATGCCTTTTATATCATCACTCAGCCCAAGTGAGCCGCCTATTACAAAAACAATATGACTTACGCCGTGAGCTGCGAGCGAGCTAAGTTGCTTAGCAAATTCTTCTGAAGTGTACTGTTTGCCTTCTATGCACAGTGGAATTATATATGCGGATTTTGGCAGTTTTGATTTTATGCGTTCGGCTTCTTTTTTGATCACTGCTGATTTTTCACTGTCAGAGGCATTGTCGGGTATTGCTTCATCTTTGACCTCGACTATCTCAAATTTGCAGAATCTTCCAAGACGTTTTTTATATTCATCAATCGCTGATACAAAATACTTCTCTTTTATCTTTCCTACGCAAACAACAGTTATGTTCAGCATTATATTCCTCCCATTAAAAACGGCAGGGAATAAACCCTGCCGAGTATATAGCAATTAACTTAGACTGCGAAGTAATAACCAACGCCGCGCTTTGTCATGATATGTTTGGGCTGAGACGGGTCGTCTTCAATCTTTTCTCTGACACGTCTGACGGTTACATCGACAGTTCTGACATCGCCGTAATATTCATAATCCCAAACGAATTCAAGCAAGCTTTTGCGTGAATAAATTTTGTTTGGCTGAGCTGACAAGAATTTTATGAGTTCAAACTCTCTTACGGTCAAATCAATAAGTTTGCCGTCTTTATAGAGTTCATAACGGTTGCAGTCAAGAGTGAAGCATCCGATTTCAACAATATCGTTTTCGACTTCTTCCTGCGGTGGAACAATGTCGTTTCGTCTCATGTTTGCCTTAACCCTTGCCAAGAGTTCTCTGACGCTGAACGGTTTTGTTATATAATCATCCGCGCCGAGTTCAAGACCCAGAACCTTGTCGACTTCCTCTTCACGCGCAGTAATCATCAGAATCGGAACCGATGATCTCTCTCTGATTTTTTTGCACACAGAAAATCCATCCAGGTTTGGCAGCATAACATCCAGCAAAATTAAGTCAGGCTGTTCAGTCTCAGCCTTTATAACGGCTTCCTCGCCATCATAAGCTTCACATACCGTATAGCCTTCGTTTCTTAAATTTAATGTTAATATTTCAACAATGCTCTTTTCGTCATCGACAACTAACACCTTTTTACCCATAACGGTTTACACCCCCGTAGTCATAATATTAATATCAATACTGTTTTTATTTAATTCGGCAGATTATAATCTTATTTCAAACAACAAAATTATCTGCCGATTTTTGTCAAAAATTAAGATTAAATTACATACGCTTTAATTTTATACTACTTTTAATAAAAAATCAAGGTTTTTATTAAAATATTTTAAAATCTTATAAAAAATTTTTTTGTTTAAAATATATGTATATTCAATTTGTTCACAAACTGTTAATTACTTTTTCATATATTATTAAATCATAAATATAAAATTGTGATATAATATGTATTGTAACAAAGAATTGTTACAAGTTTAAACATAACTCCCTCCCTTTTAATTTTTTGAAAGACCGTTACCCCAAGCGGTCTTTCTTTTTTAATATGTAGTTATATTTTAAAAAGCGGTTGCGAAATCTATGAATATGTGTTAAAATAATACATTATAGAAATATATGGTGAGACAGAAAGCATATTAAAATAAAAATGGGAGCGACGTACACATATGCGAAAGATTTTAAGCCGTACAAGACGCGCGGTTGATGATTATCATATGATTAATGAAGGCGACAGAATCGCTGTCGGAATATCAGGCGGCAAGGACAGTCTGACCCTTCTGTGTGCATTGGCGGCGCTCAGAAAGTTTTATCCAAAGAAGTTTGAAGTTGTTGGTGTTTCGCTTGATATGGGATTTGACGGTACCGATTTTTCACGCGTACAAAATTTGTGCGACGACTTGGGAGTTGAGTACATTCTGCAAAAGACCGATATTGCCGAGGTAGTGTTTGATATAAGAAAAGAGACTAATCCGTGTTCGCTCTGTGCAAAAATGCGGCGGGGCGGAGTGAATGACCTTGCCATTCAAAATGGCTGTAATAAAGTGGCTCTCGGTCATCATAATGAAGATGTTATCGAGACATTCTTTCTGTCGCTGTTCTACGAGGGCAGGCTCGGATGTTTTTCACCTGTTACATATTTGTCAAGGCGCGATATTCATGTTATCCGTCCTATGATATATGTTGCAGAGGGCGATATAAAAGGATATGCCGCGCGTTCAGAACTTCCGATAGTGTTCAATCAATGTCCTATGGACGGTAAATCCAAACGCCAGGATATGAAGGCGTTTATAAATGAACGCAGAAAAACCGACAAATTCTTTAAAAAGAAAATGTTAAATGCAATCCAGACCGGACTTTCGGATTGGAAAATAGAGTGAGGACACAAATCGAAATGTTTGAGATATTTGAGAGGAGAAAGCGGAAATGGGAGAATTTAAAAAAGTTCGCAAGGCGGTAATACCTGCGGCAGGTTGGGGAACAAGATTTTTGCCGGCAACAAAGGCAATGCCAAAAGAGATGCTTCCGATTGTCGATACACCGACAATTCAATATATAGTTGAAGAGGCAGTAAGTTCCGGTATAGAGCAGATTTGTTTGATTACCAGTCACACAAAAAAGGCGATTGAAGACCACTTTGACAGAACGATTGAATTGGAGGATCTGCTTGAAAAGGGAGGAAAGACCGAGTATTTGAACCAGATTAAGGCTATCTCTGATATGGTTGAGGTGGTTTCTGTCAGACAGAAAGAAGCAAAGGGATTAGGCCATGCAGTTCTTTGTGCAAAAGCCTTTGTTGGTGATGAGCCGTTTGCAGTACTGCTCGGTGATGATGTGGTATATAATCAGGAAAAGCCGTGCCTTAAACAGCTTATTGATGTGTATAATGAAAAAGGCGGCAGTGTCCTTGGTGTTCAGACTGTTGCACATGAGAATATCTGCAAGTACGGCTGCGTTGACGGTGATAAAATCGGTGACAGAATATATACTGTCAATGACATGATTGAAAAGCCAAAGCCGGATGACGCTCCGACAGACGTTGCAGTGTTGGGCAGATACGTCATCACACCCGAAATTTTCGATAAACTCGAAAAAACAGAACCCGGTGCAGGCGGTGAAATTCAGCTCACAGACGCTCTTAAAAATCTTGCAAAAGAACAGCAGATGTTCGCGTATGATTTTGAAGGACGCAGATATGACGTAGGCGACAGACTGGGATTTTTGGAGGCGACAGTGGAGTATGCTCTAAGACGCGATGATTTGAGAGATGATTTCAAGTCGTACTTGAAAGGAATTTTAGATAAATAATAGATAATGGATAAAAAGTTCAATAATAAGCCGGTAATTTCAAAGATTAGCAATATTCTCTCACTGGCTGAAAATGATTTCAAGTCAAGGTATGCCGGGAATTTTCTCGGTGTGCTTTGGGCTTTTATATACCCATGTATTACGGTGGCTTTGTATTGGTTTGTATTTAGGGTTGCACTCAGAAGTGATGCTGACGATAATGTTCCGTACATTCTTTGGCTCGTCTCGGCGCTTGTACCATATTTTTTTGTATGTGACGCTTTGCCCGGTTCGGCGGCAGCAATAATTGATTATTCATATTTAGTTAAAAAGGTTAAATTCGATATTGGCGTTTTGCCGCTTGTTCGGGTGGTTTCCAATTTTAAAGTAAGCATTTTCTATACGGCGCTGCTTATGTGTATCAGCTTTTATTTTGGATGTTCGTTTAAACTTGCGGATTTATGGATTGTGTATTACATGGCGGCTGAATTTATTTTTATCTTATCAATTGGATTCCTGCTTTCGGTTCTGACTGTTTTTGTCAGAGATATCCGCGGCGTTATAAGTGTGTCTGTTCAAATAGGATATTGGCTGACGCCGCTGTTTTGGGATATTTCAGCAATTGATTCAGGTCTGAGCAGGATAATAAAGGCTGTTAATCCTATAGCATATATAATCTCAGGATTTAGAAACACAATATTGTACGGCATATCGCCGTTTGACGCTCCGCGATATACGTTATATTTTTGGTGTGTTACGTGCGTGGTCGGTTGCATTGGATATGTGTTGTTTAGAAAAGTGAAGGATTCGCTGGCGGATTATGTATAAAATAATAATGACATAAACAAAAACAGCTTGAACAGTTCGCTCAAGCTGTTTTACATGGTGCCGGTGATCGGGGTCGAACCGATACGGTATCACTACCACAGGATTTTGAGTCCAGCGCGTCTGCCAATTCCACCACACCGGCATATAAATTTGACACACATTAAATTATACCACATATTAGATTAAAAATCAAGAACTTTTTGAAAATTTTTTTAAAAACTTGTGTTTTCGATAAATCGCTATTGCATTAAAAATCGCAGTATGGTATAATCAAACAGTTAATTTTTAGCAATGCGTTCTCTATAGAAAGTTTTGTTTTATATGGTTAATAATAAGCAGTTGACTTGTGTATGGACATCGAAGGTGTATATAATTCATTTCAATTTTTAATGTAAAACTGATTTTGCGGAGAAAGGGTGAAGAGATGTTAGAGACAATAGGCAAAATTTTAACTAATATTGATGATTTTGTTTGGGGACTTCCGCTTGTTATATTGATTATTACAGTGGGTATATATTTAACGGTCAGGCTTAAGGGCTTGCAAATCAGGCATTTGCAAAAGGCGCTTAAATATATGGTTCAGAACGAAGATAACGGTGACGGTGAGGTTACAAGTTTCGCAGCATTGTGTACGGCTCTTTCAGCTACTATCGGCACAGGTAATATTGTCGGTGTTGCAACTGCAATTTGTGCAGGGGGACCGGGCGCTTTGTTCTGGATGATTATTGCGGCGTTGTTCGGTATGGCAACAAAGTATTCAGAAGGCTTGCTTGCGGTTAAATTCAGGCATGTCGGAGCAGACGGCCACATTCTGGGCGGTCCGTTTTATTACATAGAAAACGGAATGGGCAAAGGCTGGAAGTGGCTTGCTAAGATATTCGCATTTTTTGGCGTAGGCGTAGGACTTTTGGGTATCGGAACATTTACTCAGGTTAATGGTATATCATCGGCAGTTAAGGGATTTTTTGACCCAAACACCGTAAATTCTATATCAATATTCGGTATGGAGTATTCATGGGCGGTAGTTATCACAGGTATAGTTCTCACTTTGTGCGTGGGTTTGGTTATCATTGGCGGCATAAAGAGAATTTCATCGGTATCACAGGTTGTTGTGCCGTTTATGGCGATTTTGTATGTATTGTTCTGTGTGATTCTGCTGGTTGTAAATATAAGGTCAATTCCTATGGCGGTAAAAGAAGTCGTTATGGGTGCGTTTGGCTTGAAGGCTGCTGCCGGAGGTATGCTTGGCGCAATGATTGTTGCAATGCAAAAAGGAGTGGCGCGCGGTATTTTTTCAAATGAAGCAGGTCTTGGCTCTGCTCCTATTGCTGCCGCTGCCGCACAGACTAAAGAGCCTGTCAGACAAGGGCTTGTCACAATGACAGGAACATTCATTGACACAATAGTTATTTGTACCATGACAGGATTGTGTATCGTGATTACAGGAGCATGGAATCCGGAACTTGCGCTTGAAGGCGTAGGAGTTACGACATACGCATTTCAAAACGGGTTATCATTTCTTCCGCCTGCGATTCCGGCATTTATTTTGATGTTGTGCCTTGTGTTCTTTGCATTTACCACGATTCTCGGCTGGGATTATTACAGCGAAAGATGTCTTGAATATCTGACCGGCGGTAATTTGAGGGTTGTCAAGGTATATAGATGGATATATATTTTGGCTGTGTTTATCGGTCCGTATATGACAGTATCTGCCGTATGGACAATTGCGGATATATTCAACGGACTCATGGCGCTGCCGAACTTGGTTGCAATAGTTGTTCTCAGCGGCGTTATTGCGTCAGAGACAAAAAAGTATTTTGAAAAGTAAAAAGTAGGCTAAAATTCATAAAGGCTTTGGCACATTGCCGCCGCGGTAGGCAAGGCGGAATCAGGGGGCGGCGTTTGATTAAAAGGCAAAGCCTTGATGAATTATTATAAATCCGACAACAAAAAACCACTGCTGTAAAAAGCAGTGGTAAATTGGAACAAAAAGTTCAAATGGAGCTGGTGATGGGACTCGAACCCGCGACCTGCTGATTACAAATCAGCTGCTCTACCAACTGAGCTACACCAGCGTTATACGCTTTACTATAATTAGTGCGTCAACATATAATATAATACCATATTAAAATTAGCTTGTCAATACTTTTTTAAAAATTTTTTTAAAATTTATATAGTAATAATTAACAGTGGTGAAAAAATGAACAAATCTGATGATGGAATTTTATTTAATATTATAACAAGGTCGTTTTCGGCTCAAAATCTTCTGTCACTCGGCACCAAATTTAACAAAATGCCGTTTGACGCTTTTTTGTCGCGCAAAGAAATAATACGTGGCTGTATAGAAAATCTGGAAAATGATATACTTAGCCGCAGTGCGCTTATTGAGTTAAAGCAGGAGCTTATTCCATACAAAATTCTTTATACCGTTCATCATAAGCGTCAAAAGAACAGGGGTAAAAATAAGAAAAATGAAATAACCGTCCAGCTTCGCGAAATTGAGATTGAAAGTATTTTAAAACTTATTGCAAAAGCGGAAATTGCACAATATAACCACTATTTTGAGGAACGTCCGTCTATTTCGCGCATCGGCATGAAACGCCTTATCAAAGTTAAAAAATTATATAAAAAGCTTCGTGAAGAAACACTGCTTGAAATATACAAAAGCGTTTATACAGCAGATACAATCAGATTGCACATAGAACAATCACTGCTGGAAAATCCGAGAGAGCTTTATCCCGCTGCGCGAGCCATGACACGCAAATTCATTATTCACAGCGGAACAACAAATACAGGAAAGACCTATAACGCACTGAAGGCTTTAAAAAAAGCTGATACAGGCGCATATCTGGGTTCGCTGCGATTACTCGCCATGGAGATTCAAGAAAACCTATTGTTTGATGAAGTAATGTGCAGCCTTAAAACAGGTGAGGAAGAAAATATTGTTCCGTATGAAACGCATGTTTCATCTACGGTTGAAATGGCAGATTTATACGCGGTTTATGACACTGTTGTAATCGATGAATGCCAGATGATTGGAGATAAACATCGCGGTTGTGCATGGACAAGGGCAATTTTGGGTATACGAGCTTATGAAATACATCTGTGTACTGCTCCCGAAGCAGTTGATATTCTTATAAAAATAATTAATGACTGCGGTGATATGTACGAAATAATTAATTATAAGCGCCGCACACCGCTTATGTATGATGATTCTCTTGATACGGGGAAAGAGATAGAGTGGACAGATGAAGAAGGGAAGCGCAGAAAAATAAGTTGTGCAGAAAGACTTTCCAAAATTAATATTGACACTCTGCAATACGGTGATGCGCTGATTGCTTTTTCACGCAAGGATATTCTTGAAATATCCGATAAACTCCGTGAAAATGGCATTAACACAAGCGTAATTTACGGCTCGCTGCCATATCATACCCGTAAGATGCAGCTCAAGCGTTTTATAAACCGTGAAACTCAGATTGTTGTCGCGACAGACGCAATTGGTATGGGTTTAAATTTGCCTATCAAACGTGTAATTTTCACTGCCGCGCATAAATTTGACGGTGAGAAATTCAGACGGCTTTATCCCGAAGAAATAAAGCAAATCGCAGGACGAGCAGGACGGAAAGGAATATACGATAAGGGATATGTGTTTTCGGTTGCTGAAAAGGAGTATATAAGTTCCTCGTTGATTTCGATTGTTGATCCGATTAAAAAAGCATACATAGATTTTGATACATCGTTTCTTGATATAGAGTCGGAAATGTCGGATATTCTCAGAGCTTGGTCATATGCAGAAATGCCGTTTGAATTCTACGAAAAAATAGATGTAAAGCGCACCATAAATCTTTTAAAACATCTTAATAAGTTATGCGCAAAAAAACAGTTTCAATGCGATAAAGAAACAAAATACCGATTGGCAACAATTAATTTTGATGAGAGTGTGGGGAGCGTTTTCGGCTGCTGGATGGATTATGTTAAAGAGTATCTTTCGAGTAAATCCGAACCGCTTTCGCTGCCTAAAATTCGGAATGATTCGGTTGATAGACTTGAGGTGTCATTTAAAAAGGTTGATTTGTATTATTCCTTCTGCCGCACAATGGGATATTCACCTGACCTTGATTGGATTAAAAGTATAAAAGAATACCTTGCTGAAGAAATAAATTTTAGGTTAATTGAAAAAGAAGGGAATCTAGACTTATAAATGCCGTCCAATCCGGTACAGTAAGATTAGAATGATTCAATAGAGAAATTTGGAACAAAACAATGTATAGTTCACAACTAATCTATTGTGCCGAAAATTATGAAAAATAACATAAATAGGTGGAAACAACATCAAATCAGTCAAGGGAAAACAGAAAAAGAAGCTCAAGAGCATATTTCAAGATATGGAAAAGACTATTTCCCCATAAAAATCGATGAACATAAAAAGCTGTTGAAAGAATGTGGATTTAAAATTGTCGAACTGCTTTGGTGTTCGTATATGCAGGCAGGATTTATAGGGATAAAATAGTATTTTCGCAGTGGAGCAAGCGTTTGCTTGCGAAAAATCACTTTGCATTGCTCGCTTAAATTTCGATATCAGTAAGCAAAGCGAGAGTGGCTACACTCACACAAAATTTATTTTGATTTTTGGACCATTTACTCTTAATGCCATCGTAAATTCACTCCTTTGATACTTGTTTTTGTGGTTATTAACATTATATCATATTTGGAGTTTACTTTCTCTTTTTATTTGTATCCTATCAATTCTATCATAACATTTTAAAAATTTTTCGAACTTTTTTCAAAAAAAGTATTGACAAAATTATGTTATCGTAGTATAATTCAATACGTTGTTGTGTTGGACAACTATAATATGTGCACCTTTAGCTCAGCTGGCTAGAGCACCTGACTCTTAATCAGGGTGTCCGGGGTTCGAATCCCCGAAGGTGTACCAGCCTGAAACGCCGTGAAACTGTTGGTTTTGCGGTGTTTTTGTTTTCTTATTTTGCTTCTGTTTATTGTTCATTCAACACTTTATCTAACAAAAGTCGGCTATTCGTCCAATATTCCAGACAGACTATTGCCGAGTTCTTTTTTATGCTCCATACTGATATGACCGTATATGTTCATTGTCGTTCCAATATCAGAGTGTCCTAACCATTCTGATATATCTTTCATATGCCAACCTTTTTCAATCAGCATTGAAGCTGTGCTATGCCTTAAATCGTGCCAACGTATATGTGGCAAGTTATATTTTTTCAAAACCTTTTGCAATTCATGTGTTGGATAACTCGGATAGTACGGTGAACCGTCTGCTTTTACAAATATGTAATCTGTATAATTATAACACGCTCCGAATAATTTTTCATTTTCTTTCTGCTTGGCTGACATTTCTTTTAATAAAATCTTTATATCGGGCAATAATGGATACCTGCGTCTACTCGTGATATTTTTCGTCTTATCTTTTCTGACAATAGTATTCTGCATTACTACCGTATGCTGTATAGATATAGTATCGTTTTCAAAGTCTATAGCATTTCATTTCAACCCCATAAGTTCAGAACGCCTTAATCCATACATAAACGTAATATAAATCATATTATACAGCGGTGTGCCTCTTACACAGTTAAGTAGGGTATTACATTGCTGTATATTATAAAATGACGGTTCTTGTTTTTTATTTGCTATAGTTGTGGGATACTTAGCGTAACTGCACGGATTGTCAGATATAAGCCGCTCATATATAGCCTGTTTCAAAACCAAACTTAAAACTACGCTATGTAGTTTAATCGTCCTTAGAGATAAGCCTCCTGTCTTGCCGTCAAGTCTGCCAGCAACAGCCTTATAATTATAATATCCCTCAATATCAGATATTTTAACATCTTGTAATGCCAAATTTTTTCTTTAAAATATGGAATAATATGTTTTTCTGCATACTGCTTGTAGCCGTCATATGTAATGGTATCTACAGAATTTTTCACATTATCCAACCATTTGGCTATGTAGTCAGCAAATCCAATTTTATCAAACATATTAGGGTTAGAATTATATTGTACAAGCAGATTATTTAATGCTTGTTCAGCTCTGCGCTTATTCCCTCTGGTTGTGGGTATCTGTAAATTTACCCACTTTTGCTTTCCGTTTACACGGAACACCGCATAATATTTGTTATTTCTTTCTTGTAAACTACCTCTCACTATATGTAAATACTCCTTTCCTCCGTGATAGATAGTCCGCTATGACGATAATAATACCATAACAAGCGGACTTTTTCAATTAGGCACTTTGCAAGAAATCTATTAAATACTGCTTCGGAATAATTATTTTATTTCCGACACGAATATTTTTTATAATATTGCTATTCAGCAATTTATAAATATTGTTTCTGCCTATTGGCAATATGTCGTACAAATCATTTACGGACAACACATCTTTATAATCTTCTAACATTCAATGCTCCTTTCATAAAATTTTTGTGTTGTCACCTCCTGCTGACAGCGAGGATATAAACCGTATTTCACGGGTGAAAAATTTAAGTGACAAATTTACCCGCTCACTATGGGACAATGTATACTTAAAGTGTGATACTTTAAATTTATACTTTATTAAAATCCCATAGCAAGCGTATTATGGTGTGTAATTTTTGTCATATCCAAAGTCTAAAACTGCCGTGTTTATGCGGCTTTAAGTTCTCAAAACGTAAATGTTGACAACTTATATTTTGGATAAATATTTTTTATGTATGAGATAAAAACCCCATAACAACCGTTATATTTTATCGGTATTTTCTTTCAAAGAAATTATACAGTCATGCCGTACTTCTTCAAGTATGGCTATACTGCCGCCGAGGTTAAGTAAGTTGTTCTTGCCCTTAACCTCTGTATTCCCAAGCACTTCTATCACGCTTGATATTTTTTCGATAATTTCTTTATTCATAAAATCAAATCAAATCCTTTCATATTTTGTACATAATAAAAGAACCACATTTAGCGGTTCAATAAATTTCACTTGTGTTTCTTATTAACTTCTGTTATAATAAAAACGCAGACAGCCCAAGCGCCTTAATTCTTAGTGATATTGTAAATATGACCCTATACGGTTATGTCTTTGACTATGGTATACTATACCAAGTTATCCGATTATCAACACACGATAAGGATAACAAAACCGAAGGGGGGGGTAATATGGCAAACGCTAAAGTAACTGTCAGAAAGACGGTGAAGGTAGCAGTTCGTAGAACTGCGAAGCGTCGCGTTATCGTTCGCCGATAGTGTGATGTGATTAGGGCTGTCTGTGTTTTACTTATAAACCTATCCGTCATCTATTGTCATTTAATTATCTTCTAAAATCTCTTGCATAAATTTTCTAAATATGGTATAATGAACACATCAATTTATGAAAGAGGTTGTTATATGAAAAAATTTATTTGTGGTTTCTTATGTGGCGCTGTATTATGCACAGCCATAGGCGCGTTTGCTGTAAACTCAATATATGAAAATCCGTATCGTATTACAGTCAATGGAACTGAAAAGCAGATACAAGGTTATAACATTGATGATTACAGCTATTTTAAATTACGTGATATAGCTGACGCTGTGGGCGGATTTAATGTTAGTTTTGATAATGATACTATTCTTCTTAGCACAAAGGAGGAAGAGGGGGTAAATTCTAAACCTACTATTATGCCTTCAGACTTACCTGTTGGTACTATACCCGACCCGATAGATATTCAAATCCCATCAGAATACGGTGACTATGATGTCTGTGTCACTAATGACGAGTTTAAAATACCTACTTTAAACAACATATATATTAAGAAAATTTGTGTTACTACCGATGATGTCGTTGACAAAGCTAACGAATTAGCGAAAGAGGATAAGTATACTGATGGGCTTGATGGTTGCGTTCGTGATAAAACGAGATGGAATACAACGGGTGAAGACTGGGAACTTATTTTTGACTTAAGCGAATTTAGTAATGGGGATATCCCCTTGGAATATTATTATCAACACATTGTTCCATGGCTTAGAACATTAAAGTAATATACCCGGGACGCGCTATTTAAGCGCGTCCTTTAATATTACGCTATTGGTATTGTTGGATTCGTTGAACCTTTTGTGGCAAATTTACCTTCTGCCCAAAGCTTAAGTTTATCTTCTAATTTGTTAAGTTCAGTGCTAAGTGTACTTTTAAGCCCTCTCTCAGTTACAACTTCATCACCATTTACTCTCAATAGGTTGGTGCTTATATCAATATATCTATCACTATTAGCTGTTATAGTAATAGAGTCTTTAGTTAAGCCACCTTTGGCAGATATAATAAGTCCGTCTTTATTATTGCTATCTCGTATCACAAGGGTCTCACCAATCTTAACACTCTCTAAGGTATCAATCGTACCGCCAAATGTAGCGTTTCCGTTTACGATATCCAACTTAACAATTTCATTGCCATTCTTTGTAAATGCTAAACCTTCAGCAGGATTAATCCTGATTTGATTATTACCGTTGCTCATATAAATATTGCCGCCGTACATATAAAAGTCACCGGTATTAATATCCATTTTTATCACATAGTCGCCATCTTTTGTGAATGATAACCCTTCGTCAGGGTTTATATTGATTTCGTTTCTACCATTTGTCATATAGATATAGCCGTCGTAAACCTCAAAACCCCCACCATTACCGCTTATACTAAAGCGTTTCCTACCTGTGCTATCCTTTACAAGTATACCTTTTAAATCAAGATAATTTCCACTTATCGCTTCGTTTCCTTTATCATTTATTGTCATGACACTTTTCTTATCTGCACCAAAGAAAACATCTCTTGCCCATATATCACCGTCTACAACAAGCTCGGCTCTGTCAACATCAAAATAAAGCTTTTTATCATTGCCAACTTTGAAATATAATCCGTATCCCTCGCCGTTATTATTAGCCGCACTAAATCCGGCTTCATACTTTTTACCGTCTGCATTAACCCTATGCACTAATCCCTCATCTGCCGTAAATGTCAAGCCGTTTCCGTTAGAGCTTGCTATGACAAACTTTTCATTCAGCACATATACGCCGTTATCGTCAACTCTGAAATATCCGCCGTCAGTACCGATAAAGAGATTCTTTCCTGCAAGTATTGTTCCAACAAGATAAGGGGCGGCTATGCCGTATTTTACGCCGCCTTTTCTGCAATACAATTTATTCCGTTCAGTATCCCAATTCTCGGCGTTATAAGTATATGGCTTGTAGGTGTAAGGTTCTTGTTCGCCAGACCTATAACAATACACCTTTGATGAATCGTATGTACTTGTCGCAGGTTCGTAATCACCAAAACTTTCATCAAAGATTTTACCGATTGCCATACATGAGCTATCCCAATTATCTTCGGTGAAGGCTATCATATTATCAACAATCCAAATCTGTTCGTCCTCATATTCGATATGGCTATCATCTTTCCATTTTCTCACACGGATACCTGAATCGCCGAACTCTATAGCTTGATGACCTGATGACATTACTGTATTCTTGGCGATATCCAAAGCTGAGTCCATAAAATCTTTTACGGCTGTTGAAGCTCCGCTGCTGACAAACTGTTCATATAGTCCGCTTTTTGAATTGAGTTTTCTACCCATTGATATACTTTCTTCTAAAATGTCAGCCAAAGCGAACTGCTTGCTGAACGATTTATAAGTACTGCTGAACTCCAATTCAAAATCAGAAGCATCTTCATAGTTTATCCTTACAGTAATAACATACGGATTCATCACTTCGTCATTATCATCAAGTTTTAAATAAACTTTCTTTCCAAGAGTTAAGGTATTCTTAAATGTAATAAAATCCTCAACAGCTAAGAAGTTACCGCTGTCTATAGAGAATTCATAAGTAGGAAAAGCCTTGTCGGATAAGACTTGATTTCCGTATTCGTACAAATCCCACTCTATCATATGCTGTTCATATTCAGTAGAGTTCTGTGTAAAGTACAGCGTGCCGTCAGAAATCTTAAATGATAAAGCAGATGATGTGTCGGTAGTTATAGAATAATTACCAATTAAAGTAACACTGCCCGATTCAAACTCCGCTTCGCCAATAGTTCCTTTATTTAGGTGTGCAGTCATAATAAAGGATTTATCTGTGTTTAAATCAACATGAGCCTTCACTATTTCCGCTGAGAGTTTTTTTATATTCAGCTTACCGCTGCAAATAGTCTTTAGTATTTTACCGCTATCGTCTGTCACTGTAGCGATGTCGCTGTCCGATACAGAAAGTTCAATATCGTTAATTGATATATTTACATCTTCGTTGTCATAAGTTGCAGTTGTTGAAGTTGCAAATGTGCTGTCCTCGATTGCGTCCTCAATAAAATATTTTTGTAAAAGACTTAATTCATCAGCAGTAAAGTATTGATTTATAGCAAGAGCGGTGTTAATATTTTTAATAGTTCCGTTCAGTTCTGAAATAGTTGCGCCAATGCGTTCTATCTTACTTTCCTGCTCAGAGATTTCAGCTTTTTTATCGGAAATCTTTTTGTTTATCTCAGTCAGGTCTGAATTGTTTTTTAGCTTCTGTGAGATAGCTTCTATAATAACCGCCTGCTGATTTTCAAGATTAGTTAAGTCTCCCTGCAAGTCGGTTAAGATTGCTTGTTCTGCAAGATGTCTTGATGTTTGCAGATTATATTCAATGGTTGTATTGTAATAAATTGTTTGATAATTTTCACAGGCATTTTTCCAATCTTCCCATTTTTCGATAAGCGCTTCCGTAAAGTTGGTAGTGTTCATGAAGTAATCAAGGTTATATATTTTGTTTGTGCCTGTTGGATTCACGCCTCGAATGTTAACACCGTCAGCACCGTTTACGTCAAGACAGGTGACTATACTGTTGCTGTCCTCTCTGATATTTATTTCTTTTATCAATCGTTCTTTTGACAGGTAAATCGGTTTAGTCTCAACTTCGGAATTTACAGAGACAACATTAATCTCTCGCTTGTAAGTGTCAAACTCAAAGATACAGCCGTAAGATTTCTGAACTTCTGATTTAATAAAATTATATATCTTATCTTCGGTTACTTCAAACGTTCTGTATCTTCCGATTAATTCTTCGTCTACGTTACCAAGAGACCAGTCAGGCATTTTTTCAAGAATTCTGCCAATGATAGTATCTTCCGGTAACAGCGGATTCCAGAGATTGTATGTTCCGCTTTCAAGTGTAATACTTTTATTTCCGAACTCATATTCCAAAGAATATGCCTTACAGGATTTTATGGTTTTAATTCCGTCAGAATCTTCTTCGGGGTCAACCAAGATGAACTGTCCAACTTCGTGTAAATCAATAATACGCAACCCGATTACATCATTGTAGTGTGGTGTTTCAACACCGTCAACATATTTCGGTAAATCAAAAGTAAGCGTTGATACTTCGTTGTAACAGAACTCACACTGTATGTTGAAGGCATAACCAAGTGTTTGGATTGCTGTGCCGTCAAGGTTTCTAAGTATTAAAACGGGTTTGTCGTCATAGTTAATTTTTGAAAAATCAATTATCAAGTTATCACCTCCAAAATTCTGCCCTTAAATCCGCTCCAATTAACAGCGTTTGATTGTTTAAATATTGTACATAATTCAATATATATATTCCTCCTTATAATTTGAAAATTTAATTTGTTTCTTCTAAAACATTTAAGTGAAATACAAATCTTTCATTTGTATCTCCAGCATAGACAGCGTATGTTCTACGACCGTCATATCTTTCGCCCAATAACTCAACGCCATGTACATTGTTCAACCGTATATTTGTTTCATTACCTGTAAGAAAATGCAGGGATTTAACATGTGTTGTTCCTAAATCAAAATATATCCAGCGAACTAAATAAAAATAGATATCAATATGTATGTTTCCGACAGGCTCCCCTGCTTCGCTTACACCGATTGTATATCTTCCACCTCCGACACTGTTAGCCTCTTCTATAAAATCGTCAACAGTTTTTGCTATAGGTCTACTCTTTTCTTTCATTATCTCACCACACTTTCATATATTTAAATTTTTATTTTTTGGATAATTATTTATATTAACTCGTTCGGTCAATGCTCTGTTGCTTTCGTCCTACGGTAACTCGCAATTAATATGTATTATTATTTTATTGACAGGCTCATACACACTTATTCCGAACTCGTTATCTTATTGGATAAAAAATTTCTCGTTACTCACAATGTAGCTTGGTATTATCACGAGAATAAAATACATTACTTGTTTGTTCGAGTGTCAAGATTAATTAGCTCTTATTATACAAAGTAACAAGATGGTTTTTCTCTTTCAGAACGACCTCGCTAACCCGCACCACTACGGCATCCTTAAAAATTTTTACAACCTCAAAGTTGTATTTTAAAAAATAATCGTAAGAATATTACATGCTTGATAATATTTTAGACGTTTTCATTTTGGATAAAATTATAAATCTTATCGGCACAGTCGCCGCATATGTTTAGCGTTAATTCTTCGCCGTCATATTTACTCCCATAATTAAATTTCAGTGTTATCTCTGACGCTACTAAAGCGCCATTGCCGCAACATTCACAACCGTGAATAAAATCTCCGTTTGATATAATCATCTTATCACCCTTTCTCACCGTGCTATTATTCATATCATAAATTTTAGGTAGGTTCTTATATTACCTAAATTTTGTTTATGCTCTAAGCGTGTTCCCTGATACGTTTCAGGGAGTAAAAACATTATTTCAAAGGTGTAGTAATATAAACTCTCTGTTTTGGAACTATAAAAGTTAATCCACCGTCACCATTATCACTTTTAAGTCGAAATCTATCAGGGAATTTTTTAATTAAGTTGTTAATCTGTCTTATTAATCGTCCATTATATGTAAAGACTTCTGCTTCTTTTTCGGCTTCGTTAAATAAAATTATTGTTTCTTTTTCAAGGTTTGTTAAATTCACTGTTAAACTCCTTTCGTTAGTGTATGCTATAAAATAATCTTTCGTAATGTTATTTCGTTGTGCGTTGTGTTTTTAGCCGTAAAGGGTACACCCTGTTGTACGGTGCGTGTCGGCAACGCCTTACACTTATTACCGTAAAGGGGGGTCAGTATTTTGAAGTATACATTTTAAAAATTATAAATTGCTTTCAGTATACAAGCTACTGTATATTCAAAGCAAGTCATAAAATTATAGCGGACTATCTAACACTTGTCTAACATTTGGTTGTTATAATCGTTGTTTTATAATTTACTGAAATCACGACATATTCTCATTAAAGTTATTGACAAACAGCGGCAGTATGCGCTTTTTTGCGGTATAAGATAATGTCAGTAAAATTCATTTAAACAGAATTAAAATATGACTTCTTTCGCTCTTAATCAGGGTGTCCGGGGTTCGAATCCCCGAAGGTGTACCAGAGAAAAGCTCCGTAATTACGTTGATTACGGAGCTTTTACTATTTTCGTTTTTGTTCCATTTTTTTGGGTTTTACTATATTTTGACTATCATACAATTTTTTATAAAAATATTTGTTAAGTTTATTTTCGATATCTATAATCTTCTATTAACAATGTATGTATATATTTCCGGTTTTATTTGCATGTTAGAATATCCTAACAAATATTGTGCAGTTTTAATATCTACTTCTGCATAATATAAATTTATCGCATAAGGGTGTCTAAAAAATATGTGGGGTAGTATAATCAGCTATTAATATATTTAGTAAAAACATCAACAAGATGACAATAAAAATTAGATATTTTTTATTATATTGTTTTTTATTGTTGACAGATACATTGTTTTATAATATAATATATTTGGTGATTTATACTATATTTTTTCAGATGGAGGGAATAATTATGAAAAGAAAAGTAATTTCGTTGATAACGGTAGTCAGCATGATGTTCGCTCTGATGTCGTTATTAACAACTACAGCTTTAGCTGATGCGGCAGATTTGGAAATTTCTACCCTTGCAGAGTTTGAAGCTTTCCGCGATGATGTAAACAATGGTAATACATATGAAGGCAAAAATATAGTTCTTACAGCAGATATTGATTTGGGCGGAAGCGAAAATAATCAATGGACACCTATCGGAAGATGGATAAGAAGTGCCGAAAAAGATGAAACAGGGTCTACACATATTTCGCATGTTGATGTGAAATATTTTCAAGGCACATTTGACGGCAATAATCATACTATAAGCGGTTTATATATAAACCAAGAATGTGAAGACTATCAAGCGCCTATAAATAATGATGCAGATTATCGAGGTTTATTTGGCGTTAGTTCAGGAACGATTAAAAATCTTAATGTCAGAGGAACTGTTACCGGCAAGGAATATGTCGGGGGTATCGTTGCATTTAACAGCGGTACATTAAATAACTGCCGCAGCTTTGTTTCTGTTATAGGAGATGATGAAGGTACTGGCGGTGTAGTAGGCGAAAATAATCACGGAACAATAGAAAACTGCCACAACTTCGGTGATGTTACGGGAAGGCATAAATACTGGCATGGCGGTGTGGTTGGATATAGTTCTTGCGGAACAATAACAAATTGTTCTAACTCCGGTACAATTACGGGTAACTATGTAGGCGGTATAGTTGGAGTAAGTAATGATTCTAATATAACAAACTGTCATAATATCGGAACAGTAACAGGAAGTCAGGTTGGCGGTATAGTTGGACGTACTTCTAAAACTAATGTTATGAACTGTTATAATACCGGTTCTATTTCAGGCAATCAGGTTGGCGGCATAGTTTCAACTAATATGGGTAATACCATAGAAAATTGCTATAATACCGGTTCTGTTTCGGGCAGCGGCGAATATGATAGAGCCGGAGGAATAGCTGCAAGTAACTATGGTACAATAACAAATTGTTATAACACAGGCAATGTTACAAGCACTTATACATCAGGAGGTGTAGTTGGCGATAATCATAAGGTATTAACAAATTGTTATAATGTTGGTTCTGTTTCATGTAGTGGTGATTATATCGGCGGAGCAGTCGGAACCAATAACCAAAATTCTTCAGGTGTAGCTGGCACAACAGAAAACTGTTACTACATAGACACATGCGGAGCGGCAGGAGATGGTTCAAGCATAGATAGAAATGCCTTTTCACAAATTACTACATTTACCAACTGGGATTTTAATGATATATGGGAAATGAATGCGCTTATTGGCAGACCGGTGTTTAAGTCAATGCCGGAAGCCGGTATTACAGGAAGCGGCACAAAAGAGAGTCCATATCTTATTTCTGACGCTTCAGCATTAATGACGCTCAGAAATTGTATAAATGCAGGTGGAGGCAAAGATACATTCTTTGAGCTTGAAAATGATATTGATATGTCCGATATTAACATAGAAGATAATACATGGGAGCCGATTGGTACTGAAACAAATAAGTTTTCCGGTATTTTTGACGGCAAGGGACATGCAATAAGCGGTTTAAATCAGAACATATTTGGATATAGCAACGGAACAATAAAAAATCTGAACATTTCAAACAGTGAAGCTGACAGCAAATCAGCAATAAGCTTATGTAGTGATAATACCTCTTATGATGACGATTATATCGGAGGTGTTGTCAAGTATAATGAAGGTACTGTAGAAAATTGCTGTAACAAAAATGCTGTTTCAGGTAATAGATATGTTGGCGGTATTGCAGGATATAATAAAGGCACAATCGCTAACTGTTATAATATTGATTCCGTTACCGGCGGCGAATATGTCGGAAGTATTGTGGGACATAATGATGGTACAGTCACTAACTGCTATTATGACAATACAGTATATATAGTTGAAGATACTACAAATGGCGTAACAGGCAAGCCGACAGACTCGTTTAATAACGGTGAAATTACATATCTTTTACAATCTGCTCAGACAAATAAAGATGATAATGAAAATATTATACAAGTATGGGGTCAAACAGTAGGAGAAGGCTATCCTAAATTGACAAACAACAATGATAAAACGGTTTATAAGGTAACCTTTGCAACAGAAAACAATCCGGAGTATGCTGTGTCTTATGCAAATTCAATTAATAATATTGATTTGCCTATTGCTCCTGTATCTGATAAATACTTGTTCAAAAAATGGTCGTTAACAAAAGCAATCGATGGCGAAGAGTTTACTAAACAAACTCCAATTTCTGATGATATAACAGTTTACGCAATATACGAGGAAATGTCGGAAAATTACAGCATTACTCTTAACGAAGATGGAAGTGCAACAGTAACTTCTCCTACAAGCGGAACATATTGTGTGATTTTTGTGGCGTATAAGGATGGTATGTTGAAATGCGTAAAATCAGAAAATGTTGTATTTGATAAGCCGGGAACTGAACTTATTGAAAGGCCTGACAACTTTGATGACAGCGATTCAGACACCATAAAAGTATTATTCTGGAACAACATTAATGATATGAAGCCTCTATGCCCGGTGGCATAAAATAATTAAAGACAGAGCGTTTTAAAACGCTCTGTCTTTAATTTAGATAAGGTTGTATAACAAACAGCGAAAATCAGTAACACGAGCCCTTGTTCCTCATATTTTACAAAAAGGCACATTCGCATCAGCTATTCACTTGCAAGCGCGCTCATTACGCTTTTGACTCGTTACTACCTTTTTGTGAAAAGGTGTGCCTGCTGCACATAAAGCTGACAGCCAAATTGTCACATCAGAGGTTTTGTTTTAAAAAAAATAGAATATTATTCGATTTTAAATTGCAATTGCTTATTTTTTTGTGATATAATAAAATAAGTAATTATTGTAAAATGGAGCGAAAAACTATGAGAAAAAAGATTACAACTTATGAAGATTAATTCTTGGAAAAATTCTATAAACTATAGTTTTTTGTATAGACCTATATACATACAGTATTATATTTAATAACGGAGTTGTTGTAAAACAGGGATAGAGCAGCATTAAATAAAAAAGGTGATTCTACATGCATTTTTCAGATCCAAAATCTATTCTTTCTACAAATAACGGAATTAATATTTACCGTGGATGTACGCACGGCTGTATATATTGCGATTCCAGAAGTTTATGTTATAGTATGCAGCATGAGTTTGAGGATATTGAAGTTAAAAGAAACGCGCCGAAGCTTTTGCGTAACACACTTATCAAAAAGAGAAAAAAGTGCATGATAGGCACCGGTGCAATGTGCGATCCGTATATTCATCTTGAGAGTGAACTTAGATATACAAGACAATGTCTTGAAGTCATTGATGAGCTGGGATTCGGAGTATCGATACTTACCAAATCAACCCGAATACTTCAGGATTTGGATGTTCTGAAAAGTATAAATGATAAGTCAAAATGCGTTGTGCAAATGACACTAACTACATATGATGAAGATTTAAGCAAAATTATCGAACCGAATGTGTCAACTACGCAGGAGCGTTTTGAAGCTCTGAAAGTTTTTAAAGATAACGGTATACCAACTGTGGTTTGGCTGACTCCTATTCTTCCGTTTATCAACGATACAGAGAAAAACCTTCGCGGAATTCTTAATTATTGTATAGATGCAGGTGTTTACGGTATCATATGCTTCGGATTTGGTACTACCGCAAGAGAGGGAAGCCGTGAATATTTTTATAAAAATCTTGACAAATATTTTGCACATCTTAATTTAAAAGAAAAATATATTTCGGTTTATGGAAACGCCTATGAAATACAAAGCCCAAACAACAAACAGCTTATGAAAATTTTTAAAACAGTGTGCAGAGACAATAATATTGTATCGGATAATAACAAAATATTTGACTATTTGAAAACATATGAGGATAAAACAATGCAGCATATTCAGTTTTAAATTTTATTAATAAGAAGTTGCAAAATATATAAACGCTAATGGGGCTATCAATTAATAGCCCCATTAGTTTGCTTAAGAAACAGTATTATTTCACTATTACCATTTCCTGTACTTCGTCCTGATAGATTTTTACAAAGAGTCTTGCTTCATTATCCTTTTCGTAAAGTTCAATATCAGCTGCTGATACTATTGAAATTGAATTCTTGCTCTTTGATGAATCATACATATAAACTATTGCATCACCTGTTGCAAAGTTGTAAGTTTCATCGTCAACCTGGACATTTACGCTGCCGCTGAATTTCTTTGTTGCGCGACCGTATACTGTTGTAAGGTCAGATGTTACCTCTGTCATAAACTCTTCTGTTTTATTTGCAGAGTTAAACAGCAGAGTTATACCGTCAACATTACCTTTTGCGTCTGTCTTATACTGAATAATATCTCCTGCTTTAAGCGCTGTGTTTCCGGTCTTTCTGAATACACTCTTATCTGCAGCCATCAGTTCTATTTCTTTTCCTTCGCTGAAGCCGTAGAGCTTATCGGTATATTCAAAGTCCTCGTTTTGTGTCTCAGCGATGAAGTTAACTACTGTAATCGGTGATTCAGCATTTGTTATACCTGTCGAGCTTGTGATAATTATAGCGTTCGCCATATAGTTATCTTGGAGGTCATAGATTATAGCGTCATATGACGAATCGTTTGACAATGTTGACTGATTACGGATTGCATATTTATCTGTGTCATCTCCTGCGCTTGCCGGGATGTCAAAGATAATTGTGTCCTCGCCTACACCGACATTGCCGAGCTTACCTGAAGCACGCTTGTATATCATGTCGTTCTTCTTGATGTTCATAGTGAACTCTGCGGTATTCGGCGCACCTGTATCTGTGCCGTTCTTTGCAGTTTCTATTGCAGTTACGTTACCATCGCTGTTTGTCTCATAGATAATAAGCTGCGGTGTCACGCTTCCGTTTGAAGTGAGCTGTGCTATTACGTCCTCAGGCGCTTGTGCGTAGTCCTCGTTTATTCTCATCTTTGATGCACTGCTCAGTACTGCGGTTGTACCCTCTTTGGTGAATAGCTTAAACTGTGCTGTTTTATCAAAGTCGGTTTTCATTGCCGCATCTACCAAGTATGCGTAGTTGGTTGTTATTGCTGATTCGTTGGTTGCTTTTGTGTTAACTGCCGCAATCTTGTCTTCTATATCAAGATAGAATGTTCCTCTGTCACGGAGTTTGATTTCATTCGGATAACTTTCTGCCTTTTCATACATTACTTCACTGTCGCCGATTCTGTAGCCGTCCTCGGAAATCTCGTTTACGGTACCTGTGATTGATGCGTCAGATACATATGCTTTTATAAGGTTCTTGTCATCACTGATTGTATAAGAAATTACATTCCATTCTTGGAGGTCTGTTACGTTGATTTCTTCACCGTTTTTGATAATTGAATATTTTACGTCGGGGTTATTGTCGTTGTCAAATACAAGTGAACCGTTCAGGTACTTGTCTGTTACTCTGCCTGTTATTTCTGAAACCGTATCAACAACAAGGTTTGTGAAGTGGTTTACAAATACAATTTCATAGATGTTATCCATGTTTGCATCAAGCAGAACAAGGTTACCGCTTACCGGTTTTAAGTCTTCGTTTGTTATACCTGTCTTGTGCTTACCGTTATAGATATAGGTTGCGTCTGAAATTATAGATGCCGTTTTTGTTCTTCTGTCGTTCTGTCGGTCAGCCCAGTATTCAACTGTTTTGTTTGCAGTTTCTTCACCTGTTACGTCAACTATATCGGCTGAGTTTAGAACAAGACTGTTATTTTTGTTTTCTTGAGGTTTAACGAGTATTAATGTCTTTTCGTCTGTTGTTTTGTCGATTCTTGCATAGTAAAGGACGTTGTAACCGAGAAGCTGGTTTGCGTTTGTATCGCCCTTTAGATAAGTTTCGCTGTTGATTTGAATCTTGTTGTCTCCGGTTGTTGAACCGCCTTCAAGAGAAGTCTCATCTGTTGCGGTAATCTGTCCGAATGCCTTTTCAACGTTAAGTCTGTCATAGAGCAATGTCTTGTCGACTTCTTCATATGAAACTGAAGAACCGTAACCTACCTGCTCCATAAGGTTAACTGTCATGGCGTTAAACACGAGCTGTGCTATATCGCCTCTCTTTGCCGGCTGTGCAGAAGCTGCGTCTATACCTTTAAGAAGCTGCTTCTGTGAAGCGACTGACATATATCCTGTAGGATATCCGCCCTTGTCTTGTGCTGCCGGTTCATATCCGAGTGCGCGGACTATTATTGTAACCGCTTCCTCGAATGTTACGCTGTCGTCAGGTCTGAATGTTCCTTCAGAGTCACCGACAACAAGACCTTGTTGGTCAGCTACATTGATTGCGCCTGTTGCCCAGTGGTCTGATGAAACGTCAGGGAATTTTGTTGTTCCGTTGGAACTTTTTACGATGTCTTCCAGTCCAATAGAATATACAGCTACTTTTGCCATCTCACTTCTGAGTATCGGGTCGTCAGGTCTGAATGCGCCTGATTCGGCATCACCGACCATGATTCCGAGAGCTCCCAGGAGTTCAGCTGCTTCCGCATATTTTGTGTCTGCAATATCCGGAGACAGTGCAACTCGTGTAGAGCTGTATCTTGACCTAGTCATATCTATGCCAAGAGGTTCTGTGGCCATACCATTGTATTTAGAACTGTTTTCTATTAGGTTTGTGCTGATACCTTTTGCGGTATCAAGAGTACCGTCTGCATTTGTGCCGTCAAAAGAACGTAAGATTACGTCCTGCGGATTTCCGGTTATGCTCGGTACAGTGTTATTAGTTAAGTTTGTACTGCTGCCTGAGTTTAAGGTACCCGGCGGCAATGCTGTGTCCTCATTGGGCGTGGCATCTGCAAACACTGAAAATCCGCAAAGTGAATATACAGTTACGCTCAGTGCCACAATAAAGGAAATGAAAGTTTTTTTCATTTTTTATCCTCCTAAAAATCATGATATTTGATTTTTTTACAAAAGTAGTATTTGCGCGGGTTTAAAAATTACACGGTCAAGTTTCTGGGAATACAGACATAAAACTTATAATTTGGTTTTTTATTTCAGTAATTCAATTTTGTTACAGAATTGTAAAAAAAAAATCAATGTTTTAAATAATTGATAGTTGAATTCTCAAAGTATGTATGGTATATTTAAAGCAGATGATTAACAACATAATGTGTTATCACATATAAACAGGAGGTTAAATATGAAAATTAAAAGATTGATTTCAGCGATGTTGTGCGGTACTGTTATGGCGTCAATGCTGAGTTTTTCGGCATTTGCTCTTAGTTTTCCGGATGTTGAAAATGACGCGGGTGTTTCATGGGCAAAAGACGCTATTAACCAAATGACTGACAAGGGTTATATAAAGGGCTATGACGATGGCACTTTCAAGCCGACAAAAGCTGTCTCAAAGGTTGAAACTCTTATCCTTATGTCAAGAATTTTGGGTGTTGAGGATAAGGATTATGAGCAGACGGTAGATTGGGCAAATTCGGCTTATTCTGCTACCGTTAATGCGATTAATACAACGTATGTGGACGAGCTTAGCTTCCTTATGTATTTTAATGTACTTAATGTGTCCGACCTTCGCGATTATGCTTCTTCGGCAAATGCGGATTCACCGCTTATGAGATGGCAGGCAGCATATCTCATGGTTAAGCTTGCGGGCAAAGAGGCAGAAGCTGAAAATATAGCTCTGTCATCAAGTGCATATTCAGACTATGCGTCAATTCCTGAAAAAGCACGCAGTTACGTTGCATGTGCAACAGAACTCGGACTGATGAACGGTATGGGTAATGATGATAACGGCAAGTCATACTTTTCACCTGAGACAACGCTTACCCGTGCTCAGATGGCAACATTGCTAAATCGTATAATTGAAAAAATGGGTCAGGAAACAGTTATAGGTACAGTTGTTTCGGCAGATGTCGATGCAAATAAGCTTGCTATGACTGACTCAGCAGACGGTGAAGAAGTTAAGTTTGATATCCAAGAGGATGTAATAGTAAAGCTAAACGGCGCTGACGGTGAGTTTAAGAATATTTCAGCCGGCAGCGATATAATGGTAACGATAACATTTGACACTGTCAGATTAATAGAAGCTATTCCAGCGGCAAGTGTGTCAACGCTTTATGGTATCGTGGTTCAGACAAGCGATAATTCAAACGGACAGAGAATTACGATTAGAGATGCCGAGGATACATCAAGTCAGGGAACATATACTTTTTCTTCAAACTGTAAGTTCTATAATAAAGGTTCAAGAGGCGCGTTTGGAGATATAAAGAACAATAATTTTGTAAGACTGGTTCTCAGCGGAGACAGAATCACTGAGTGTTATATTGAAAACAGAGACAGCGAAACTACAGGAACTTTTGTCAGATATTATACAGATGAAGATGACCGCACATATATAACTGTTAAAGAAGATAACGATAATGTTTCATATATGGTTACTTCCAATACGCTGGCTGTTACAAGAAACGGCGTTAATTCAAATCTGCGTGATTTGGCAGTTGATGATGCTGTAAAAGTTGAACTTGAATACGGCAAGGTAGTATCAATCGCTGCAACAAGTAAATCGTCCGATGCGACAGGCACAATTATTGAAATTACACTTAGCAGCAATCCTACGATTAAGCTAAAAATCAATAATCAGGAAAATGTATATAATTTAACTTCAAACACGAAAGTTAAAGTTAATGGTTCAGACGCAACAATATATGATTTAAGACCTAATAATGCAGCAACAGTTAAACTTGACGGCAGCAATGTTGCAAGTATTGAATCGAGCGCAACCACGTCAATCGGCAGAACAAACATAATGGGTAAAGTAATAAGTATTAACACAACGTTAAAGGTGATTACTGTTAAGGTTGAATCAGGCGCAACAGATACTATATACTATGATTCAAAAACCTCATTCCTTAAGGCTTCAACAGGTAAGACAATTACCGCTAAGGAAATTGTTGCAGGTTCAAATATAACAGCGACAGGTAGTGATTCAACAGGCTATTTTGTTGCAACAATCGTGATTTCTGATTAATAAATTTGATAAATTATGATAGGGCGGAGTTAAATTCCGCCCTATTTTTGGTATTTCGTCAAACTGCACAAAATCGTAAATGGCGAGCGAGTAAATAAGAGATATAATGAGAATAGATGAGAAAAAAAGAGATGTTGAATAGATAAATTAATTTTTTGATAAAAATACTTGACAAATTTTGAAAATCATATTATAATAGCAAAGTCGTTATGTTGACGTCCTCGGACGTCTTTCATTGTGTAAATTAATTAACTATTAAATATTAGGAGGTATTCATTACTATGTCAACTTATATGGCTAAAGCTAATGAAATCGAAAAGAAATGGTACATTATCGATGCTGCCGGCAAGCCTCTCGGAAGAGTTGCAGCACAGGCTGCTACAATCCTCAGGGGTAAGCACCGTCCTGAGTACACACCGGGCGTTGACTGCGGCGAATATGTTATCATAATCAACGCTAAAGATGCTGTTCTCACAGGAAACAAGCTTCTCCAGAAGAAGTGGTACAGACATACAGGCTACATCGGTCACCTTAAAGAAGTATCATACAAAGACTTGATGGAGAAGCGTCCGGAAAAGGCTATGGAACTCGCTATCAGCGGTATGCTTCCGCACAATACGCTTGGACGCCAGGCAATGAAGAAGCTGAGAATTTACGCAGATGATAAGCACGAACACGCTGCTCAATCTCCGATTGAGTGGACACGTGAGTTTTAAGAAAGGGGACTTAGATAATTATGGCAGATTCAGTACAGTACTACGGAACAGGTAGAAGGAAGAGTTCTGTTGCCAGGGTTAGATTGGTGCCCGGCACAGGTAAGATTACTATAAACAAGAGAGACATTGATGATTATTTTGGTCTTGAAACACTCAAGTTGGTTGTTCGCCAGCCGCTTGATGCAACAAAGACACTCGGAAAGTTCGATGTATTGGTAAACGTAAATGGCGGTGGATTCACAGGTCAGGCAGGCGCAATCCGTCACGGTATATCAAGAGCGCTTCTTGAGGTAGATGAAGAGTTCAGACCGGTACTTAAAGCAGCCGGTTACCTCACACGTGACCCACGTATGAAGGAAAGAAAGAAATACGGACTCAAAGCCGCACGTCGCGCTCCGCAGTTCTCAAAGAGATAATTATTTGTTATCAAAAATCCCACAACCACGAGGGTTGTGGGATTTGTTTTTTTATTTTACCGCAATTCTGCCACAAATGATTATTTATTAAATAAAGCATGTGAAACAGTTTTTGCCATCCTGACTTTAACTTCAGCATACATATGAGCATACACTCTTGAAGTAATATCAGAACTTGCATGACCTAAGTGTGCTGATATGTTTTCAATATCCTCTCCTGCATAAAGCAGAAGTGCCGCATTTGTATGTCGAAGTCCATATATGGTAAGATTATGGTCAAGACCTAAAACATCTTTATTGCGCTTGACAAAATGTCTAAACTGTGAGTTTAACAAGCTTCTGTCGTACCAATTCCTGTACAAGAAGTAAATACCATGTCGGGCAACTGCCAAGCCGCCCCGACAATATCTTTTTGTTTGTTTTGTTCTTCTTGATGTTTTTTCAAAATACTTATTGCTGTATCATCTATTGATATAGTTCTTGTACTTCGTGCTGTTTTAGGTGTTGATAAAAACCATGCGTTCTCCGCATAAGATAATGTTTTATCTATAAAAATGGTTTTGCTGTCAAAATCTATAGAACTCCAACGCAGTCCGAGACATTCACCCGACCTCATACCTGTTAATAGCAGGAGCTTGATAATCGTATTAAATGCGCTATATTCATAAAGCAACTCCATTAGCTTTTGTGCCTGTTGTAGGCTTAGCACATTTTCAATTTCATCATACTCACGCTCTGTATTTTCTTTCCATATTGCCCCACTGCAAGGATTGGATGCTATGTATTTTTGACTAACAGCATATTTTAGTATGCTGTGAAAAACAATCTTAATTTTATTTGCTGTCAGAGGTTTGCAATCAAGACCTGTAAGAAATGCTGATACATCTGACGTTGCTATATCCTTTAGTTTCTTGTTTCCAAAAACAGGCGCAATATGATTTTTTACATTTGATTTGTAATGCTCGGCAGTAACTTTTTTGAGCTTGTTTGTAGCATATTCAGAAAAATATATCTCACAAAGTTGGTTGAAACGCATATTTTCACCAAAGGCTTTATTGCCCTTTGCCTTTTTTGAAAATTCAGTAAAAGCTTCGATTGCAAGTTTATCTGCTTTGACTTCGGATATGCCTTCAGGAGCAGTAAAGGTTGTATACTTTCGTATATGCTTTCCCGCCCCGTCATAGCCTGCCGACACATTAAGTTCATATTTGCCGCCGCCCCGGCATCTTATGCCGGGAGCGACTTTTCGTGATTTTTGTGTCGATTTATTCACCTACTTTAATCTGTAACTTCTAATGTACGCAGATACGCACAAAGGTTATCAAAATTAATCAATGCTTTTTTGCAGGAATATACTGCTTGTATTTATCCGTTTCTAAGCATTACTCGGATTGTATTTTCAGGCAATAAGCCTGTTTCTGCAATTTGACGTATTGTCATAATTTGGGGAATATTATTTGTCGTTTCCACTTTTAATTTCTCCTTACTTAAAATCCTAGTTTTAAACTGCCGTTGTCCTCAACCAATAAAATCATCGGTGCAACATCGGTGCTTTTATCTAATGGCATTATCATTGTTATTTTCCCATTTTCACAATAAGGAAGTACAGGATAATAAATACCATTGATTTCTCTGTATATCTAAGGTATGTAATTGTCAGCAATATTTGGAATATATGACGTATCAACATATCCCCCTGTATTGCTTTGATAAATATTTTCATCTGTCACATCAAAATATTTATTCCAAGAAATTTCAACTTCCCTATCGTCAGAAGTGTTTATCTCATTCCAAACCTCACTGACCTTATGTTTTAGCAGTAGCATTTCTGATTTACTTTGAGAAAACTTGTTGCCATTATACCCCACACTATTCAAGATATAGTGAGCGTGAATATGCTTTGTGTTTTGATGAACACAGTAAAACGTCCCAGCGTATTCTCAAATTCTTTGAGAATACGCTGGCTGAATTTTGACATAGTCCTTATATCAGCGTTTGAAGGTGATACAACAAAATGAATATACTGTCTGCCTCCGGTTTTATTATAGTTCTTTTATTATCTGATTTCGCATAAATGCGTCAGCAGCATTATCTGTAATTCCGCCTATCAACATATAACCATTATTTTTATGCGGAATTACTCTATCTTCCGAAGCGGCATATTGTATCACCTGCTCCAAATTCATTGGTCTTTGATTGACAATTTTAAAGATTTCCATAATTTATCCACTGCCTCTCGCAAAATAATATTATCCTCGTGAGAAGCGTTTCCACTCTGAGCATTTGATTGATGTGAGAACGGCAAGCATTGGTAAAAGCTCTGCAAACCCTTCTACAACAATAATTTTATTTTTATCTATAAATTGTCTGATTGCTTCTGCTTTGCTTATTCGCAAGCTTTTTGAAAGACTTTTTATTATCTCATCTTGCTCCGAAGAAAGCCGAACAGAAATAGACACCGTTTTTGACATTGATTTTCCTCCTTTAGCGTCTCGCTGACACTATGGACAGACGGGATACCTATTTTTGAATACTAATTAACAATGTAATTGCTTTCGGAATCTTGGTATAAAATAAATATAATATTGTTTAATATCAATCCCCTTAAATCCTCGACTTTGAATGCCATTCACGGTGATTTTGGTTTTTGTCAGATTTCTGCTGTTGCGTATAGCAGCAGCAAATGTCTGCATCCCATATGGTGTGAAACAATTATCTTTGCAATAATTTATATAGGCATCATATAGAGTTTTTGTGCTTGATTTCAGTTCAGGCGATAATATACACCTATCATCAATAAAGCTCTCTATATGAGTGCTGTTTTCCTTATATTCAAGTAACTGCTCACTTTCCTCCTGTGGGAGTTCAAACCTAAAACCGCTTTCAACAAGCTCGTTTAATTCATTTACCGCAAGACTGAATATAATGTCACTCTCGTGATATAACTTTTTAGATAGTTCTAAATCCCGCTCCGCCTCTGAAATTGAATTGGGAAAGTACAGAATAACAAGTCTGCTTATAAATGCCTCTGTGGTATCCTGTGATTTAACAACGGGCAACCCATTACCAGCGAATAAAAACTTGCACTTGTTACTAAAAGTAAACGGTTGTTTGCCTTTATCCTCAGCTTGGATTTTATCGCCGCCAATCAGACTTTTGAACATTGAAATATCTTTAATCGGTTCAAGTGACATCTCTGCGTTGATATTCAATTTGCTTCTTGAAAAAGCCGCAATATTGAAACGATTGCCGAGCTTGTCAAATGATACATTTGACACATTGTCCTCACCGATTATATTTCCCAACCACTCAGCTATTTTTGATTTACCGCTGTTCGGTTTCCCTATAAGCATAAATGCCTTTTTTGCAGTAGTATAATTGCTGCATATATACCCTATAATCTGCAATAGCAATTTTATCTTTGTCAAATCGCCATTAAGCGACGTTTGACAGAATTGCTTAAACGCAGGAGCATTATTTATTGATGCGTTTGGGATATATCTGGCATTTATACAGCTTGTAAAATCACATTTGCAGCTGTGTAGATATATTTCACGAGTGGTTACATTCACAACTCCGTTTTTAAGATGATAGAATAAATCTGTTTCAATCAACGCTTTCCACAATATTTCCTCAGTGCTTGCATAGATATACAGTTTTAAATCAGGAAAGTGTATTAGTGACAGCGGACTATCGCCTTTGACAAGCCATATTGTATTATTGCTATCAAGAATAGAAAAGCTGAAACTGCCTTCGACAGTTTCAGCCATAAATTTTATACTTTCTGCATTAAGTTTTTTCTTGTGTTCGAGCAACTGTACCGCAATATAGCTGTCGGTTTCAATCTTACTTTTTGGTAGGCGGTACTGCTTGCGTAAATCCGTATCATTCATCAAAACTTCGTTATGAGCAAGAGCGAAACGCGTATTTTGGCATCTGCCCGAAAATGGGTGATTGTTGTAATTCTTCTTTTCAGAGCCTTGTGTGCTATGCCTCGTATGACCGATTACGGCAGATATATTGTCGGAGTGCTTAAAATTGAGCCTGTACGCTGATTTTGATTCTTTTAATATACTTAGCCGTCCTTTGTCATTAAAGGCTATTCCTGTTGCATCTGTGCCTCTCACAGCCGCCTCTTGTGCAAGAGCGTTTGTAATATTGCTCAAATACTTGATTTTATTATCTCCATAGTGTAAAAATCCGTAAAGTCCACACATATTATATCGCCTCCGTTTCTGTCGGTAATTCATTTATATAAAGCCGCTTTGATTTCAGATATTCGATAAGTTCAGGCTTGTCTTTGCCTATCTGCAATACAAACTCAGACCAAGACATACTCTCAAACGATTTGTCGTCAAGCATAATTGCGAGGCGGCAAATCATATCAATAAGCTGTAATGTAGCTAAAAATGTCTTATACTTTAATGTACCTCTGAATAGTCTGAATTCTATTGTGTTATAGTTTTCGAGATTTACCCGCTACATATCGTCCAAGTCGTTTGTCTTTCGCCTTTTTATATGTGTCTTGTACCTCTGCGGATATTGTGGCATAACGAGCCGCCCAACGGTTCAAATTATCCTCCGTTCTGCGCGAAAACTTTACAATCTCCCACCAATGTTTTTCCACAAAATGAACTATTCTTGCGATTATAGTTTCCTGTACTTCTGCATTCTTGCCAAAAGCTGAACGGTTGACGTGAATGTGCAATCCGCAAGTGCTTGTGTTGTGTGAACGGTATCCCATCTCAACAGCTCTGTTAAAGATTTTAAGCCAATCTATACCGCTTATATGATAATCAAGTGTCATAGGATGGGAAACGATTTCAAATCCGTCACTTTCGGCATTATCACGCCATATGCGGTCATTACAGCATTCGCATATTGTTGTCCGTTCATCAAGACAATGTTCACACATTATCTGTCCGTCAAATTCTCGTTTTGTTTCCTATGTTAAAGTCGCTCCGCATACGGAGCAAGCAAGTTGTTTTTCTTTCATTTCAATTACCTCCATTTGTTTTTAATTTTTCTATGTGCCGTTCAAATCGGAATATGCAGATATTGCATATCACAGAGATAATATGTGATTGAAATATTTGATATTGACTTGGTATTGTATTTTTAGAAAATATATGGTAAAATAAGAGCAAATAACTAAAGGAGCGGACAGAGTATGAATTTTAACCGTATCTTAGAGAAGAAAGCTAAATATGAGCAGTACAAGGGCAAAATAAGCTCTGTTACGCTTGCATCATACGAAAAGGACTTTGAGCTTAGATTTACGCATAATTCAACAGCCATTGAGGGAAACACGCTGACGCTTATGGAAACAAAGGTAGTTTTGGAGGACGGTGTTTCAATCGGAGGTAAAGAACTTAGAGAAATTTATGAGGTTATAAACCATAAAAAAGCGTATGGATATGTGAAAAAATGTATTGCTGAAGGTAAACCTTTGACAGAAAATATAGTCAAGGATTTACACGCAATACTGACCGAAAATATAATTGTCGGAGGTATATACAGAAATCAAGAAATGCGAATAAGCGGAGCGGGATTTACACCGCCTGTCGGAAATGAAATGTATATGCAGATTAAAGGATTTTATGAAGAACTGAAAAACAAATCAGACTTAAATCCGATAGAGCTTGCTGCTTGGACACACGCTGAATTTGTAAGAATACATCCGTTTATAGATGGTAACGGACGCACAAGCAGACTGCTTATGAATTATCAACTGCTCTCACAAGGATATTTGCCTGTATCAATCGAAAAAGAGGCAAGACTTGATTACTATAACGCATTAGAACAATATGCCGTTAAAGACGATTTTCAGCCTTTTGTAGAATTTATTGCAGAATTAGAAGAAAAACAATTAGATGAATATTTGAATATACTTTAAACACTGATAAATTATTTTATAAAAGGAGATACATTATGAATATTAGAGAAAAGTTTAAAGCACAAGCAAACATCTATTCTGATTTATGTGCAAAATTATATGAACAAGCAGAAATACTAGGTGAAAAAATCTTATTTGATGACATATATCAAAAATATGAGGTCAATACTCATCATGGAGTAAATGCTGTAAATCTCCATTGTTTGTCTGAGATTATTATTGAAGGTAGAAATATAAGTTTAAATTGTAAGGAAATGAAAAAATATAAGACCTATGTTCTATATTTTGAAAAAGAATTCAATTTCCCATATTTAGGATTTACGTATAAAGATGATATTATATCGCCACATCACAAAGATTCAATCGGACTAATTTTAAATAAATATAGTGATGAGGATTTAGTTGAAATCACTCAGGAAATTAATGATAGAATGCAGTTGGTAAACGACGATTTATTGTATATAAAATCTCATGAATCAATTAGCGATTATAAATACTATTATAAAAATTATAATGGTCTATTTGAAGGGGAATTTAAGTTTGGAAATTTTGATAAAGTAATAGAAGACTATTTAAAATAAATAGTAGATATTGTAATAAATTTTTAGATGTTTTTTGCTATTTGCTAATATCGTTTCTACCACAAATCTACCACAACACACCATCAAAAGAGATACAAAAAATAAAAGTACTCATAAGAAATTATGTGTCCATAAATTCAACACCAACCTTTTGGGACACTTTCAATGGCGGTTTGAAGATAATGTGATGCCACTTCAAAGCTCAAACAGATAATTACATTCCATTTTACAAACCCCATGAACCTTATATTCGTGAGGTTTGTTCAATTTTTAGACTGCATCAGAACTGCTCAAAATTTAATCGTATGACACACACATGACACAAGTTAAGCAAATTTTTTTTAATCAAAAATACCGCATCTATCAATGATTGTCAAAATCCGCATCATATCATTTGTCAGCATCGTTTCACCGTTTTCATTACCCTTCAATTTTCCTGAATTAATAAGTTTCTGAGTATCGGTTATGGTAATGTTCCAACTGTTGGAAATGAAAAGGTTACAGTAGCAAAACTGATAAATAACACTCGCAATAAATATATTCAACAACATTTTCAAAACGGGGACTGTATTGAACAGTTCCCGTTTATGTTACATAATATTTAACTGATTTAATCCATATAATTTCGTAAATTTTCCTGCAATTTCTTTAAAAACAATTCAGCAGGCTTTGAAAATACTTGATATTTTTTCCACGCTACAACGAGACGTGCGGTAATTTTCGGTTCAAACGGACGAAAGCACAGCCCGTTTTCTGAGGAGGTATTTGCAAGTCCGTCAAGAGTAACAGCGCAGCCAAGCCCCTCTTTTACCATAATAGACTCATTATATACCAGATTATGTGTTCCTATTATATTCAGCTTATCCGGTGAATAGCCAAGCCAGCCGGACAGCTCATTCTGACTAAACGCCTGTCTGGAATGAAGAACAGGCAATCCGATGAGGTCATTTGGAGTTATGGTTTTATGCTCTGCTAACGAGTGGTCATTTCTTAGAAGCAACCCCCAAGTGTCAGTTGTTGGTAATATTATATGGTCGTATTTTTTTAAATCCATAAGTCCGACAAATAAGGCAAAATCAATCAATCCCTTGTCAAGCTGTTCAGTAATATCGTTACCATCACCACTGACAAAATGATAGCGTATGTTAGGATAAAATTTAAGTAATTCGTTTAATGCCTTTGCAATATATCTGACAGCTATGGTTTCTCCGCCGCCGATATAAATATCTCCTCCAACAAATTCGTGTTTATTTCTGAATGCCGATTCTGTTTTATCTGCCAATGCTATTATTTCATGAGCGTGTTTACGAAGAAACATTCCGTCATCTGTAAGCGTAATTTTTCTTTTCCCTCGTATAAATAAAGTTGAGCCCAATTCATTTTCTAAATCCTTAAGCTGTTTTGACAGTGTCGGTTGAGTAATGTGTAAAATCTCTGCGGCGGCTGTTATATTTTCTTCCTGTGCAACAGCAAGAAAATATCTTAAAACTCGAAGCTCCATTTAATTCTCTCCTTATCCGTTATAATTATTATATGTTGTTTTATCATTCCTGTCAACTATGATAAAGTATAGTTTATAAGTATTTGCTATTTTAAGATAATACCAATTATAATATAGTTAATTAATAAATTAAAAAGAGGTAATTGATTATGACAGAAAAACAGATATAAGAATTTAAGATTATTGAAACCTTGAAAGACGCGAGGGGCAAGGCTATACAGCTCAAACCATATTGTCATATTCTACAAAACTTTTAAAACATTCTACAGCTATACAAGAATAGGTTATATTGATAATGTATTAGCACTAAAATCTGCGCTTGGCAATGGAAGCGTAAATGTTCAGTTTGAAATATATTAAAAAATCTATGGAGGTAAAATAATATGAAAAATGAAAAACTGATATTGACAGAAGAATGGGATAAAACTTTCCCGAAAAGCGATAAGGTAAATCATAGAAAAATTACATTTTATAATAGATACGGTATTACTCTTGCGGCAGATCTTTATGAGCCAAAGAATATTATGGGTAAATTGTCTGCTATTGCCGTATGCGGGCCGTTTGGCGCAGTCAAGGAGCAATGTTCGGGGCTATATGCACAGACAATGGCAGAGCGAGGATTTCTTGCTATTGCATTCGACCCGTCGTTTACAGGCGAAAGCGGCGGTCAGCCGCGCTATGTAGCTTCACCTGATATTAACACTGAGGATTTTTCAGCGGCAGTTGATTTTCTTTCAACGCTCGAAAACGTTGATTCCGAGCGCATCGGTATTATCGGTATCTGTGGTTGGGGAGGTTTTGCTCTGAATGCGGCAGCAATAGATACCAGAATTAAAGCAACCGTTGCGTCTACTATGTATGATATGTCAAGAGTAAATGCAAAAGGATATTTTGATTCAATGGATGTGGATGGACGCTATGAGCTTCGCAAAACTTTGAATGCTCAAAGAACAGAGGATTATAAAAACGGAAACTATCAGCTTAGCGGTGGAGTTGTTGACCCGCTCCCGGAGGATGCACCGTTTTTCGTAAAGGATTATTATGATTACTATAAAACAGAGCGCGGTTATCATAAGCGCTCTTTGAACTCTAACGGCGGGTGGAATACTACATCGTCGCTTTCATTTATCAATATGCCTATTCTTTCATACATCAATGAAATTCGCAGCGCGGTATTAGTTATTCACGGAGAGAAAGCACATTCGTGTTATTTCAGCAAAGACGCATTTGTAAAGATGACAGGTGATAATAAAGAGTTGTTGATTATTACTGACGCTGTTCATACTGACTTGTATGATAAAACTGGTATCATTCCTTTTGATAAGTTAAAAGTATTCTTTGAGGAAAATTTAAAATAAAATCAGCAATTATTATGCAGTAATTTTTTAAGAAATCATACAGGCATAGTTGTTTTAAATAGCGTATTGTTTTCTTTGAACAATACGCTATTTGAATTAAATATTATATTTTTAATTTTGATTTCATATAGTATATATATAAAAATTCTTCAACAAGTCTAAAAACTCTTTATATTTTTCTCTATTACATTTGTTGATAACGCAATAAAATGTCGGATTTGCTTTTGTATCTTTTATAGGAACAATAACTCTGTTTGTTTGCTGATTATTATCATCTAAATCCGATGTAAAAGAAGGTAATGCGGCTGATTGTACGAGAGTGTCAAAATCATTTTTTGTATGCTGTAATATAAAGCGTGTGTTTGGCAATTCTTCCATACATAGGTTATACCAAAAGCCAATTTCTGAAAACAGCAGCATTGTTTCGCCGTCCAAAGTCTTAAAATCTACCTTGTCATACATAGCTAACGGATGAGCGGGCGGCAGAGACAGCATAAGATGTTCTTCACAAAATTTATGACATATTACATTTTCACCTTCTATCGGCTTTGCTGTGATTATTACGCTGTATGTTCCGTTCTCAAATCCGTTTATAATTTGCTCGTGGTCATTCAAATTAGCTGATAGTGTAAATTCAGGATAAAGCTCCGACAGAAGCGGAGTTATTTTCCACAGTGGCGCAGGCGCACAAGAGCCTATACTAATAGTATGTTTGCTTCTGTCATATGCTCTTATTCTGTCAATCATATTTTGCACATCATACATTATTTTTTCGGCACACTCTACGGCAAGTTTGCCGTTATCGTTTAACGTTATTTTGTTTTTTCTCCGTTCAAAAAGAATAACATTCAAATCATTTTCGAGCTTTTGCATAGAACGGCTCAGAGCCGGCTGTGATAATAATAATTCTTCTGCCGCTTTTGAAAGTGTTTCGCATTTCGCAAAGGTTAAAAGCTGTTTAAGCTGATTTAATTCAAGCATTTTTCACACTCCTTGTTGATAATAGTATATCATAGCTTTATAACCAAGTCAATTCAGTATGCGTTTAAATTATACTGTAATACAAAATTGGCATTGTACTTTTTATGATTAATCATATATAATAAAGGCAAATAAATTAACTGTTAAGGAGGATTTCATTATGGAATTTATAACATTAAGCAATGGAGTGAAAATGCCGATTGAGGGATTTGGCGTATTCCAAATTCTTGATGCCGCACAGTGTGAACAGTCTCTATCTGACGCTTTGGCAGCAGGTTACAGATTAATTGATACCGCTGCGGCATATCTTAATGAGGAAGCCGTAGGTAAAGCGATTAAAAAAAGCGGTATTCCGCGAGAGGAGTTGTTTATCACTACGAAGCTGTGGATTCAAGATGCAGGCTATGAAAATGCGAAAAAGGCATTTGAAATTTCATTAAACAAGCTGGGCTTGGATTATATTGACTTGTATCTTATTCATCAGCCATATAATGATTATTATGGTTCGTGGCGTGCTATGGAGGAACTCTACAAGCAAGGGAAAATATGCGCTATCGGTGTTTGTAATTTCTATCCGGAGCGTTTGGCAGATCTTTGTATCAATGCTGAAATTACGCCAATGGTAAATCAGGTTGAGTGCCACCCGTTTTTCCAGCAGAATGATGCTATAAAGACAATGAGAGAATTTGATGTGCAGATTGAAGCGTGGGGACCGTTTGCGGAAGGTCAGTATGGAATTTTTACACATCCTGTATTTACAAAAATAGGTGAAAAGTACGGTAAGAGTGCGGCTCAAGTTGTGCTTAGGTGGAATATACAGCGCAGAGTTGTTGTTATTCCTAAATCTGTTCACAAAGAGCGTATAGAACAGAATATAGATATATGGGATTTTGAACTTTCTGCTGATGATATGGCAGAAATAGAAAAGCTGGATATTGGACACAGCGAAATTATCAATCACTTTACCGCCGAAACGGCAAAATATCTAAATGGACATAAAATCCATAATTAAAGAGGTAAAACCTAAAATTATGAAAGGTATATTAAACCCCTGTTAAAAAAACAGGGGTTTAATATACTTTCATTACCTGAGACTAGATTATTGCCTGTAAAATAGGCATCAGCCCGGGACATATTTTATACTGAAGCGCGTTATGTAACATTTTTATTACACCCTTGTGGTGGGGTATCATTTGCAAAATAAAATTGCCGGATATGATGTCTGTTAGATTGACGTTAGTCATGCCATTAATCATTTCATTTAAAATACGAAAGAATCTGTCTAAATATTTTTTTGTAACATTACGTTAATTTACACTCGTAACTCATTTTTTATATCACCATCCTTATAATATAGTATTACATCATGTGAATATAAGAAAAAGTTTTTAAAAAGTATTGATTTTTGTTTTGTTTTGTGATACAATTAAATAGTTATTATAAAATCAATAAGTGTTATCGGGGTGTGGCTCAGTTTGGTAGAGTACCTGAATGGGGTTCAGGTGGCCGCTGGTTCGAATCCAGTCACTCCGACCACGTCGGAACGGACTTTGCTCCGTTCCGACTTTTGTTTGCACAAAATTAAGTAACACGCTCTGTCGTTCCTCCTTTCAACTTAAAGCACAAAGTGCTTTAAGTTGTTTTGAAAAATATTTTATTTTTATCAAACTTTTTGTGTGATTATAAAATTTTTACATCTTACCGTCTTTTTCTTACCACTTATATAAAATCCGATGACTTTTCAGATCATATATGATAGAATACAAACCAAGTTGAAAGGAGGGACTGGTATGAAGGTTATTCTTGAACAGGCTGAGCTGAACGAACCTGAAATTATAGTCCGGGGCAATACAGGAAGCGTTCAGGTACAGAGAATTGTTGAACTGTTAAGCGGTAAACAAAGCGCGCAAAAGATGTTTTTCTTTAAAGACGATAGAGAATATGTATTTGATATTGGTGATGTGATCTACTTTGAAGCTGATAACAACAAAATATACGCGCATATCACAGATGATATGTATGAGGTTCGGTATAAACTGTATGAACTTGAAAGTATATGCAGGACAAAAGGATTTATACGAATAAACAAAGGTGTTATAGTCAACATCAATTACGTTTCATCCGTTGAAGCAGAATTCAGCGGTAACTTACGACTGAATTTAAAAGATAGCAAAACACGTCTTACTATTTCAAGAAAATATGTTAAAAGTTTTAGAAAATATATAATGGAGGAGAATTAAAATGCGAGAAAAAATAATAAATCATATCATAACAGGTCTTGGTTTAGGATTTGTAATAACTACTGCAAGTTTGTGGATATTTGGATTATATGAAGCTTCGGGAATGGATGTTATGCGTGAATTTACAACATGGCTTGTTGCGTCTGCACTTTATGGGCTGATATCTTTGATTTATGATTCTGATATCCCGCTGCCTCTAAGCATTATATTGCACTTTATAGGTTGTGTGGCAATCACATTTGTAGCATGCTTTGTTGCAGGTATTATGGAGTTTATGAAGTGGTACGAATGGTTTAAATATGTTCTTCCGTACTTTATTATAGTATATATAATTGCAAGTATAGTAGTTCAGCTAACAGTGTGCTGGGAAACAAAGAAAATTAATAAAAAGATGAAAGAATTGAATAAATAAACAATATAAGCCTCTTGATTTTAAGAGGCTTATATAATCTTAAAAGCTATTTATCCATTTTATTGATTTATCCATCCAGTCTGAGACATACGGAACAAAATGTTTGGCTTCAGCAGTTGTCTGACGTTCGCCCAGCGCAAGTCCGTGCTTTCCTTTCGGATATATGTGCAGTTCATATTCAACACCGTTTTTAAGCAGCGTTTCGGCAAAACGCATTGAGTTGTAAACCGGTACAGAATTGTCCTCAAATGTATGCCAGATAAAACACTTTGGTGTATCAGGTGTTACATGTTCTTCTAAACTAAAATATTTTAGTTTCTCAGGTTTTAGTCCTTCAGAAAAATTTTCTTTTGTGCCCTGATGCGTCTTTCCATCCTCACCTGTGATTACCGGATAGCATAAGATTAAACCGTTTGGTCTGTTTTCGTCGTTCAAAACGCCGCTGCCGTTTTTTGTCATCGGGTCTTTATAATAAACCCCAAGGCTTGCCGCCAGATGACCGCCTGCGGAAAAACCGCATACAAAGATTTTGTCAGTGTCAATCAAATATTTATCGGCAATCCCTCTTACGGTTTTAACCGCCTTTGAAAGCTCACACAGAGGAGCCGGAAATCCTGTTGGTGCAACGGAGTAGTCAAGCAAAAAGCAGTGAAATCCTGCGGCGCAGTACTTCATAACTATCGGCTCTGACTCGCGCTTTGAACGTGAACGATAGCCGCCGCCGGGACATACGATAACCGCAGGACGTCTGTTCCAAACCGTACCGCTGACAAGTGACGGTTCAAGTATGTATGATGTAAGTCGCGCGGTTTTATTTGGCTCATTTGAGCCGAGTGTTTTATAATCCACACTCATGTCAAATATTTTTGTAATCATTTGTATTTTATCTTAATTTTATTTGCAAAGTTCGGATACAATTTGATTTATAAGTTTTCCGTCTGCCTTGCCTTTAAGTTCGCCCATAACAGACTTCATAATCATGCCTTTGTTGCCTGTGGCAATAACATCGGCAAATTTCTCGTTGATAACTGCCTTAATCTCATCAGCGTCCATCTGTTTGGGGGCAAACTCTTTAATCACTTCAACTTTGGAGTTATACTCTTCAAGCAGCTCCGTCCTGTCAGCCGGGCAGGTGTCAACCTGTTCTTTTGCGGTCTTGAGTTCTTTAAGTATAACGCTGTCCACCATTTCTTCAGTTATATCATCACGGCAGCCTGCATCGATAGCACTCTTCTTCACTGCGGCTATGAGACTTGAAATCGTGTCCTTTCTTGCCTTTTCTTTTGCTTTCATTGCGGCAATCATTGCAGTTTGCAGTTCCTTTATTGTCATAAATATCAACTCCTAAAAAATTTTTTCTATCTTATACGGTTTTTTAATGCACGTTCCATGTCGCGTTTTGCGTCGCGGCGTGCAATATCCTGACGCTTGTCATAGTTTTTCTTGCCTCGGCAAAGACCGATTGAGACTTTAACAAGCTGTTTTTTGAGGTAGACTCTGAGCGGTATCAGTGTGTATCCCTCCTGCTGGGTCAGTCCGATAAGCCGGTTGATTTCGCGTCTGTGCAAAAGCAGACGGCGTGAACGCAGAGGTTCACGATTGAAGATGTTGCCCTGTTCGTACGGGCTGACGTGCATACCGATTAATATTGCTTCACCTGTTTTAAGCGAAACATAGCTGTCTTTTAAGTTCACTCTGCCTGCACGTATGGATTTGACTTCAGTGCCGAAAAGCTCTATACCTGCTTCAAATTCTTCATCAACAAAATAATCATGAAACGCTTTTTTGTTTTGTGCAACAGTTCGGTTGCTGTCTTTCTTTTCCGTCATATCCTCACCTCTCGTCCGGTTTTAATTATTATAGAAAATTATACCATATCAGCGTAAATATTATACTCTTGAAATGGCTTAAAGTCAAGTAACAGTTAATATATGCAGGACAAATAAATCATAATATAACATATTTCAGGTGATAAAAATTTAGAATTATTTTGGAAATAATAAGATATTGACAAGGGGACATGTTTTTAATATAATAATTAAAGAATATTAGGGGGGTGTAATGGTTTCGACAGGGTTGCAGAGACTTAAGGAGCGAGCCGTGGCAGGCACCACGTTAAAAGCCTAACTTAAAATTAAACGCTAACAATAATAGAGTAGCTTTAGCTGCCTAATTGCAGCTTGTCCTCCTAAGCCTACCGCACGTTTAGGTCAGGGCATCAAAAATTGCGGTGAACGTGAATCGGGAAAGCTTTGACCCGATCATGTAATTATGAAGCTACCGAGTATAACAGTTTGTCAATGGACTGTTATATGAGGGAAACTTAACCATTGACTACGCTCGTAGCGCCTTTCGGGGATGCTTCTTTGGACAGGAGTTCGATTCTCCTCACCTCCACCACGTCGGAGCAAAGTTCGCTTTGCTCCGACTTTATTTTTTTAAAAATAAAGCCTGCGTCTGCTACCTTGCTCCTCCTCTCAAACCGAAACGCACGGTTTCGGTTTGTTTTAAAACGCGACTTCGCGCGTTCCTCCTTTTCCCAAAAAGTCCGCTTCGCTGGGACTTTTCGGAAGCCCTATAAAACCCTTTTTATGCCGCGGCTGCTCATCTCAAATTAAAGCAAAAGCGCTTTAATTTATTTTCAGCTACTCTGCAATGGCAATTTCATTATTTTAAATTTGGTATTTACAATTTTACAAAAGTGTGTTATATTATAATCACCACATATTCTAAATATTTAATCACCATAAGTTTACGAATGTAAAAAACGTAGGCTTTGATTTGTCATACTTTTGGTGATTAAAAGTTATGGAATGTGTGGTAACATTTAACCAAAGCTGCGTTTTTGTGCGTGGCTTTTGCCACGCATTTTTTAGTTTGTAAGAAAAATTTTTCCTTTACAAATACACAAAAGTATGCTATATTATATTTGCTATACTGTTAAATTAAATTTATCAATTAAGTTTGCGTTTGTAAAAAACGTTGGCTTTGGTTTGTCATGCTTAATTGGTAAATTTTGAATGACGGTATAGCAACCTAAAACCAAGGCTGTGTTTTTGTGCGTCAGCTTCGGTTGACGCATTTTTTAGTTTATGAGGTTTTTTAAGGGGGAATAATTATGATAAATCTCAAAGCAAAAAAAGAGTTCCGCTAATCCTGCAAGACGAAACGGAACTCCAATACTCACGGCAAGAGCGAACTCTGTCCGTAAATTTAATTATACTACGGAAGGTTCCTCTTGTCAAACATTAAAATAACAAAAAGCAGGAGGTATAGAAATGTTTTATAATATATCCGATATATACGAACGAGCAAATTTACGAAAAATCTGTGAATTATTATTAAACGGTGTAGAAGATTCACATGAATTAAACGGTACATGTGAAGAAGAAATAGAAAAAGCAGATAAAGAGATCAATGACATAATATGTAAATATTTTAAAGATGAAGAACTAATTACAGACATAACGAATAGTATTTTCCGTTTTGCAGACGTATATGAAAAAATGTATATGGAAATAGGATTAAAATGCGGATTACTGCTTGCAAAAGACTTGATAATACCGAATGATTAATAAGGGGAAATTATAATGAGTGTTTTAGAAGAATTTTACTACGGAGATTTAGTACCGCAACAAAAATATTGCAATAAAACGCCTGAATGGTCAAAACTTATGAACAGCATTGCGAAATATGAAGATATGTTAGAAGAGATGTTGCACGAAGAAGAGTATAAAATAGTAGAAAATCTTATAGAGGCAACGGCAAAACTTTATCTTATACAGTTAGAAGAGTGTTTTGAATACGGCTGGAAGTTATCTGCAAAATTTTTATTTGAGACATTTATAAATAATCAATAATTCTAAGGTGCGGTTGTTATGATATGCACCTCAAAAAGTGTTTGACTTTTGGGGGTGCATATCAAAAGGCCGCCCTTTTTACTTTCTACGCTTTGTCAACAAGTGCAAACGAAATTTCACCTTTTGCGGCAACATCATCGCCTACATAGGCGCACACATCAGCTTTTCCCATAACGGAACGGAATTTAGTAAGTTCAACTTCAAGCCTTAATGTTTCTCCCGGTACTACCTGATGCTTAAACTTAAAGTTATTGATTCCTGTAAACACAGCAATCTTATCCCTGAATTCCGATTTTTGCAGAATGACAACTGCGCCTACCTGTGCAAGAGCCTCACAAATCAGAACACCCGGCATAATAGGCTGACCCGGAAAGTGTCCCTGAAAGAACGGCTCGTTCATTGTAACATTTTTGATTCCTACTGCACGTTTGCCTTCTTCAAACTCAATAATCTTGTCAATAAGTAAAAAAGGATATCTGTGAGGAATGATATCCATGATTTCTTTAATATTCATTTCCATAATTATTTACCTCCGATTTTATAGTTAAATTAATATTATCATAGCACAAAGACATTTGCAAGAAAATTTTAAAAATTTTTGCAAAAAAGTATTGACAAGCTGATTCTAATGTGATATTATAGTCAAGTCGTCAGTTGATTACAAGACACAATATGGAGGGGTTCCCGAGTGGCCAAAGGGGGCAGACTGTAAATCTGTTGCATCTTGCTTCGATGGTTCGAATCCATCTCCCTCCACCACGTTGTCGGAGCAAAGTTCGCTTTGCTTCGACTTGTTTTTTATAAAAATAAGTCATTCGCTGGCTTCCTTACTCCTCATCTCAAACTGAAACGCACGGTTTCGGTTTGTTTTTAGACCCTTTTCCGACTTTATTTTTTTGCAAAATAAAGCCTGCGCCTGCTTCACAACTGAGGATAGTAATATAGAGGAATTGGGATAGGCTTTTAATTTAAAAACTTAGTTTTTGACACAAAGTATAAAAAGTCAGCGCAAAAATTATCTTGACAAATTTGTGAGTATCGTATATAATATATTATCAGTAAGATTAGACGAGATTAGATATTGATGAGATGAGATTAGCAGATTGAAATAGTATACTAAAAATACTCCAAATGTTTTGGCGTAAAACAAACTTAATATTGATATCGCGGTCTACTCTTGATTTTTTAAATTAGAGGAGGCTTTTTTTATGTTTTATCCTGATTTTAAAACCGTGTGTGATTATGCCGAAAGCGGGTATAATTTGATTCCGGTTGCTATGTCTGTATTTGCGGATATGGACACACCTATTTCCGCATTCCGTAAACTTGAAACTGAAAAATTTTGTTTTTTATTAGAATCAGTTGAAGGCAACGAGATAACCAATCGCTATTCATTTATTGGAAGAAACCCGTTTTTGATACTTAAAGCTCGCGGAGACAAAACAATTGTTACCGACTATAACGGCGCGTCTGCTGAAGTTACAGGAAGCCCGACAGACGTTCTGCATGAATATTCAGAGAAGTATAAGTCACCTGTTGTTGAAGGTATACCGCCGTTCAGCGCAGGTGCGGTGGGGTGTTTTGCATATGACACGGTTAGGTTTACAGAAAATCTGCCCAATATCCCAAATGATGACCTAAATCAGCCGGATATGCACTTTATGTTCACTGACGAGATTATCACATTTGATAACAAGGCAAAAAAACTTATACTTATAGTCAATATTCATGCTTATAGAAATGATACACTCGATGATTTGCGCGTGAAATACGATAGGGCAATGGAACAGCTTATGAAAATCAAAAACGAGCTGGATGCACCATATATCCCAAAGCCGAAAAAGATTAACGGTTACAGGTCGGCGGCAAAGCCAAAATCCAATATCAGCCGTGAAGAGTTCTGTGCCAATGTAGAAAAAGCAAAAGAATATATAAAAAACGGCGATATATTTCAAGTCGTACTGTCACAAAGATTTGAGATAGAAAATTACAGCGATCCGTTTAACGCTTACCGTGCGATACGTGTGATTAATCCGTCACCGTATATGTATTATTTGAAGTTTGATAGCTGTCAGATTGCGGGTGCATCGCCCGAAATGCTTGTAAGGGTAGAGGACGGAAACGTGTACAACAGCCCCATAGCCGGTTCGAGACCCAGAGGCAAGACAGATGAGGCTGACATTGAAAATGAACGTGAACTCATAGCCGATGAAAAAGAGAATGCAGAACATATGATGCTTGTTGACCTCGGCAGAAACGATATAGGCAAGGTCAGTGAGTTCGGTAGTGTAAGGGTTATGCGGCAGAAATATATTCAGAGATTCTCACATATCATGCACATGACTTCTGATGTGGCAGGAAAGCTGCGTGAGGACAAAAGTCCGTTTGATGCGCTTGAGGCAGTTCTTCCTGCCGGAACGCTATCGGGTGCACCGAAAGTCAGAGCAATGGAGATAATAGACGAACTCGAAAACGTGAAGCGCGGATTTTACGGCGGAGCAATAGGATATATCAGTTTTGGCGGAAGTTTGGATTCGTGCATAACCATACGTACAGCGCTGTTTAAGGATAACAAAGCATATGTTCAGGCAGGTGCGGGAATTGTGTATGACTCGGTTCCCGAAACTGAATATACAGAAACGGTAAACAAGGCAATGGCTATGATTAAGGCGATAGAAAAGGCAGGTGATCTGTAATGGTTTTGATTATTGATAACTATGATTCATTTACATACAACCTGTATCAGTATGTCGGAACTCTTAATCCTGATGTGCAAGTATACAGAAACGACAAAATAACGATTGAAGAAATCGAACATCTTAACCCAAGCCACATAATACTGTCGCCGGGACCGAAGGCGCCAAAGGATGCAGGAATAACAATCGAAGCAATACAAAAACTCCACACAAAATATCCTATACTCGGGGTGTGTCTGGGACATCAGTCTATCGGAGAGGCTTTTGGCGGAAGAACAGTTCATGCACCTACATTGGTTCAAGGTAAGGCGGAAAAAATCAGAATTATCGACAAAAGTTCAAAACTGTTTTGTGGTATGGATAAAGACGAGTTTGAAGCGGCGAGATATCACTCGCTTATGACGGATGAAAGTGTGTTGCCTAAGTGTCTAAAGGTTACGGCACGCAGCAAAGATAATGTTATAATGGCGATGGAGCATTGTGAGTACCCAACTTTTGGATTGCAGTTCCATCCCGAATCCGTCATGACCCCATGCGGAATGAAAATGCTTGAAAATTTCCTGAGTATAAAGAGGAACTGAAAGGAGATTAATGTTATGATTGAAACATATATACAAAAACTTGCGAACGGACAAAACTTGACTTATGACGAAGTAAAACAGGCGATGGATGAAGTCCTTGAAGGCGGAGCAACACCTGCACAAATAGCCGCATATCTTGTTGCACTGCGTATAAAAGGCGAAACAATAGACGAAATAAGCGGCAGCGCAGCAATCATGAACAGTAAGTCAATTGGTATCAAGCCTGATGTGGATGACTATGTTGACTGTGTGGGAACCGGCGGTGACGGCACAAATACTTTCAATATCTCTACAACTGCTGCATTTGTAATCTGCGGCGCAGGAGCCAAAACAGCAAAGCACGGCAACCGTGCGGTTTCAAGCAAATGCGGCAGTGCAGACGTTCTTGAGGCGCTTGGCGTTAATATAATGCTCACGCCTAAGCAGGTCAAGGAGTGTGTCGAAAAAACAGGTATAGGCTTTATGTTTGCCAGAACCATGCACCCGTGCATGAAAACCGTATCCGATGTCAGAGCAGACTTAAAAATGCGTACAATTTTTAATATCTTAGGTCCGCTTTCAAATCCGTCAAACGCTAAGCATCAGGTTATCGGAGTTTTTGATACTGAGCTCACGCACCCAATTGCAAACGCCATGATGAACCTTGGTGTAACAGAAGGTATGGCTGTATGCGGAGTGGATAATAACATGGACGAACTTTCAATACTCGGCAAAACAAAAATTTCTGAAATTAAAAATGGCGAGGTTATTGACTATTATATATCTCCTGAGGATGTGGGGCTTGCGACTGCCAAATCATCTGATGATATAGCAGGAGGAACAGTTGAAGAAAATGCAAAAATCACACTTGATATATTAAACGGTCAAAAAGGCGCAAAGCGTGATATAGTTGTGCTTAACGCAGGCGCAGCGATTTATACAACAGGTCTTGCCGACTCGATTGAACAAGGCGTACGCATGGCAGAGACTGCAATAGATAACGGAAATGCGTTGGTAAAACTTGAAGAACTGAAAGCATTTACAAATTGGGTTGCGTAAAATTACAACAGCTCTTGTTTTGTTATGTGAATTATTGTTTAGGCAGCTCGGAGGATATAACAATTATGGATATACTCGAAAAAATAGTTACAAAAAAGAAAATCTATCTTGAAAATTTAAAACAGAAGGTATCATATAAAACGCTCAGAGGCGATGTAGAAAAGTCGTATGGCAGCCGAACGGTCATCAGCTTTTATAATGTACTCAAGGACTATGAGAAAATCTCGATAATCGCAGAGGTGAAAAAGGCGTCTCCGTCAAAAGGGCTTATCCGTCCGGATATGAACCATATTGAGGTGGCGCAGGAATACTTAAAGTCTGATGTTCAGGCTATGTCAGTGCTGACAGAAACTGACTTCTTTTTGGGTCAGCCTGAATTCCTGAGTGATATCCGACAAATATCGGACATACCTCTTTTGCGTAAGGACTTTATTATTGACGATTATCAAATATACGAGGCTTATCAAATCGGCGCTGATGCGATTTTGTTAATAGCGGCAATTCTTGATGATAAGACTATGAGAGAGTTCAAGCAAACTGCAGAATCACTCGGCATGAAATGCCTCGTTGAAGTACACGGTGATGAAGAATTAAAACGCGTACTGGATATCGGAGCGGATATAATCGGTGTAAACAACCGAAATCTAAAAACTTTTGAGGTTGACATTCATACCACAGAAGGTTTGCTTGACCGGATAAACATAAACGACCGAAGCCGCAAAGTCATTGTTTCCGAAAGCGGAATTAAAGACGGAAGCGACCTGAAATATCTTGATAGTATAGGTGTAGACGCAGTTTTGATTGGCGAGACTTTTATGCGGCATGATAATGTGTCAAAAGCAGTTGAAATTCTGAGGCATAGTATGATATAATAATATAGTTATGAATAAACAACTTGAAACAAAAATCAAAATCTGCGGTCTGTCACGCAGTGAGGATATCGATTATGTAAATGAGGCGCTTCCCGATTTTGCAGGATTTGTATTCTATCCCAAAAGTCACAGATATGTCAGTGCAGAGCAAGCGTCAGCCCTAATACAAAAACTAGATAAACGTATTAAATCTGTCGGTGTGTTTGTGAACATTACCGCGCAGGAAATCGCCCGGACTATGCAGACCACAAATCTTGATATTATCCAGCTTCACGGTGATGAGGATAATCGCTTGATTGACGAGGTCAAAAGACTGTGTCCGAATCTTCATGAGGTATGGAAGGCGGTTCGTATAAAGAATGAGTTTGACTTGTCCATGCTCAAAACTATCAACCATGCGGACAGATACCTCGCTGACGCATATGCGGAAGGCTACGGCGGTCAGGGCAAAACATTTGACCCGCGGCTTGTCATGGATATCGAACGCGAAAAACTGATTATCGCCGGAGGGCTTAACAAATCCAATATAAAGTCAACGATTGAAACGGTATTTCCGTATGCAGTTGATTTAAGTTCGGGCGTTGAGACAAACAATGTCAAAGACAGAAACAAAATAATTCAGGCAGTAAATGCAGTAAAAAAATGACTTGCATGAAACAGGAAAGGAAAAACGCAATGAATAATACAGGCAAATCAGGCAAATTCGGTATTTTTGGCGGTCAGTATGCGCCGGAAACACTGATGTTTGCATTGGATGAACTTGAAACAGCATATAACAAGTATAAAGACGCCCCTGACTTCAGGCAGGAGCTTAAATATTACTTAAACGAATATGCAGGCAGACCGTCTCGCTTATATTATGCCGAAAGAATGACAAAGGATCTCGGCGGAGCAAAAGTGTACCTAAAGCGCGAGGATTTAAACCATACAGGTGCTCACAAAATAAACAACGTGTTAGGTCAAGCGCTTTTGGCAAAGCGTATGGGCAAGAAGAAAATTATTGCAGAGACAGGCGCAGGACAGCATGGTGTTGCTGCAGCAACAGCCGCCGCGCTTTTTGGTATGGAATGTGAAGTATACATGGGCAAAGAGGATACAAAACGTCAGGAGCTGAATGTGTTCCGTATGGAACTTTTGGGGGCAAAGGTTCATGCTGTCACATCGGGTACAATGACGCTTAAAGATGCTTGCAGCGAAGCCATGCGTGCGTGGGCGGCAAATGCCAACGATACATTTTATGTATTGGGTTCAGCAGTAGGTCCGCACCCGTATCCGAGTATTGTGCGTGACTTTCAGAGAGTTATAGGCGCCGAGATAAAAGAACAGCTTATGAAAAAAGAGGGCAGACTGCCAAGCGCGGTTATTGCATGTGTAGGCGGCGGAAGCAATGCGATTGGTACGTTTTATGACTTCATTGATGATAAGGATGTGCGCCTGATAGGCGCAGAGGCGGCAGGCAATGGAGTAGATACAAAATACCATGCTGCAACCGTTACAAAAGGCGAAGTCGGAGTTCTGCACGGAATGAAGTCGTTGTTCCTTCAGGATAACCGCGGCGGAATTATGGAAGTATACTCAATCTCGGCAGGTCTTGACTATCCGGGCATAGGTCCCGAACACGCATTTTTGAACGATATCGGAAGAGCGGAATATTATCCGGTGACTGACAAAGAGGCTGTTGACGCGTTTTGTTATCTGACTAAGACTGAGGGAATCATACCTGCAATTGAAAGTTCTCACGCTGTAGCGCAGGCATTAAAAATTGTCCCTAATATGAGCAGTGACGATATAGTTGTCATTACTATTTCAGGAAGAGGCGATAAGGACGTAAAATCAGTCGCAAGATACATGGGGGTAGAGATTAATGACTAACAACAGAATAGATACAGCATTCAAGAATCTGCGCGAGAATAATGAAACTGCACTTGTTACGTTTATCACAATGGGCGACCCGGATATAGATACGTCTAAAAAATTGGTGATTGAGATGGAAAAAAGCGGAGCAAGTCTTATTGAGCTTGGTATTCCGTTCTCAGACCCAATGGCGGAAGGACCTGTTATACAAGAGGCAAATGTAAGAGCGCTTGACAATAAAGACGGAATCACTCTTGACAAGATTTTCGATGCTGTTAAGGAACTCAGATGTGAAACACAGATTCCATTGGTTTATTTGATGTATTACAATTCGCTACTTACATACGGACGTGAAAAGTTTTTTGAAAGATGTACAGAATGCGGTATTGACGGAGTTATTATTCCAGACTTGCCGTTTGAAGAAAGCGGTGAGATTTATGACTATACTGAAAAGTACGGCGTTTATCAGATTTCGCTGGTTTCGCCGACATCGTCAGAGGAACGTATGAAAAAGATTTGTGACAGGGCAAAAGGATTTTTATATTGTGTTTCGTCAATGGGCGTTACCGGAGTTCGTGACGGATTCAATACGGATTTTGACAATATGTTTGCAAAACTCAACAGTTTTTCCGATATGCCCAAATGTATAGGATTCGGAATCTCAAAGCCTGAGCATGTCGCTGCGCTTAAACATTATTGTGACGGAGTAATCGTCGGCAGTGCAATAGTAAAACAAGTAGCAGCCGGCAGCACTCCAAGCGAGAAGATTAATAATGTAAAGCAAAAAGTTCAGGAGCTTAAAGAAGCAGCGGCTGAATAATTGAAAAACTACGTTTTTCAAAAGATAAAGGCACCCATGTCGGGCGCCTTTATCTTTTGATTTGTGTAGCGACAATCGTAGCATTTTTTCAAAAACTATTGCAAATTATGATAAATTGTTGTATAATAATTTTGTCGAAATAATTTAACAACAATCTATTGCTCAAAGCTGTGTAACCGACTTTGATTATGTATATTGATTTGTGATAGTTTTTGCGTTTTTTAAGTTATAGATTTATAACTTAGTTGCATTGTATCATGTTAAAACGTGAGCGCCAAGGGCTGAATTTTGTTATAACATGATTTTGTTTGTATTGTACAGAAATAGGAGTATATTTTTATGTATTTTACACAAGAAATTGCAGGTCGTATAAAAACAATCCTAAAAAGCAGAAATTGTACTATGAAAACTATGCTCAATGATTTAGGCATGGGTATAAATGCGATTTCAGAATTTTCAAAAGGTAAAGAACTTTCTTGTATTAAGCTTGCCAAAATAGCAGATTATCTTGACTGTTCAGTTGATTATCTTTTGGGGCGTACTGATGTGATTGAAGTAAATAAGTCTGAAAACAATTAAAATCAAGACCGCCGCATTTGCGGCGGTCTTGATTATTTAATTATTATATGTATCTTTAACAACAACGTCATGTGCGCCGCCCTCAATGATTGACACACTGCTTACAAGAGTTAATCTTGCCTTTTCCTGGAACTCAGGAATACTTGTTGCACCGCAGTTACACATTGTGGAACGTACCTTGCTTAGCGTTGTGGTCATGTTGTCATGCAGCGAACCTGCATACGGAACATAGCAGTCAACGCCTTCAACAAACGATAATTTTGCGGCTCCTCCCATATCGTATCTCTGCCAGTTTCTTGCTCTGGCACTGCCTTCGCCCCAATATTCTTTCATGTAGCTGCCGTTAACCATAACCTTGTTTGTCGGGCTCTCGTCAAATCTTGCAAAATATCTGCCGAGCATACAAAAATCACAGCCCATTGCCAAAGCCAAAGTGATGTGATAGTCAAGCACAATTCCGCCATCAGAACAAATTGGAATGTAAATGCCGGTCTCTCTGAAATACTCGTCTCTCGCCCTTGCAACATCAATCACTGCTGTTGCCTGACCTCTGCCGATACCTTTAGTCTCTCGCGTAATACATATGCTTCCGCCGCCGATACCGATTTTTATAAAGTCAGCTCCGGCATCTGCCAGAAATCTAAAGCCGTCGCTGTCAACCACGTTGCCTGCTCCAACCTTAACGTTGTCGCCGTATTTCTCACGGATGAACTTTATCGTCCTTTCCTGCCACTCGGTGTAGCCCTCACTTGAATCTATACACAATACATCAACACCTGCATCAACTAAAGCCGGTACGCGTTCTTCAAAATCACGGGTGTTTATACCTGCGCCGACAACGTATCTCTTGTGTGCGTCAAGCAGTTCGTGAGGATTTTCTTTGTGCTGTTCATAATCTTTTCTAAAGACAAACGCCGACAGCTTTCCGTCTTTATCAATAATCGGAAGAGAATTTAGCTTATGCTCCCAAATTATATCATTTGCTTCTTTAAGCGATGTACCCTCAGGTGCCGTAATAAGCTTATCAAAAGGTGTCATAAATGTATGTACCTTTTCATCTTTTGACATACGGCTTACTCTGTAATCACGGCTTGTTACAATTCCGACCAGTTTGCTGTTCTTTGTTCCATCCTCCGTAACAGCAATTGTCGAATGACCTCTTTCATCCTTTAAGTCAAGTACATCGGCAAGTGTGGCATCAGGCGAAATATTAGAATCAGACTCAACGAATCCGGATTTGTACACCTTAACCTTTCTTACCATTTCCGCCTGCTTCTCAATAGGCTGTGAACCAAATATAAATGATACGCCGCCTTCCTTTGCAAGCGCGATTGCCATATCAACACCGGATACAGACTGCATAATAGCTGAAACAAGCGGTGTATTCATAGATAGAGCAGGTTCCTCCTCACCCTTTCTGAACTTCACAAGTGGTGTTTTAAGCGATACATTTGACGGAATACAATTCGCGTCAGAGTATCCCGGAACAAGTAAATATTCACTAAATGTGTGTGACGGTTCTTTGTAATAAAATGCCATATTATTTATCCTCCTGTATTGATATAGAATGTGTTTAATTTAAACAATAATTGCAAATAATTAAAATCAGTAAAAAGTTAAAACAGGTTTATTTAAGATTAAATTATATCACACTTGACGAGCTTTGTCAAAACAAAGCTGTGATAAAAAATATTTAATTTTATATGTGTTTTTCATAAACAGCAATTTAGTATCATTATAAGGTAATGTTTGGCTTAGGCAGTAGTTTGGTGCAGTTAAATCAACGATAATATTTTAGTTTAAATTGACTATATTTTTTAAGTATTTGTCCGTTATAATGCAAGAAATTTGTTAATATATACAAAGATTGAGCAAAACATAAAAAATATATGGAAATCTGTCGCTGATTGTAGTAAAATAATGTGTGAAATAGGCAAAGTTTGGCGATTTTTATAATTCGCTGAGTCAATAGATTTATATTTGCCAATATATTAAAGATTTTTAAAATCTAAAATCAGGAGGAAAAAATGAATAAGCAAGAATTACTTTCAGCTATGGCTGAGAAATCAGGATTGACAAAGAAGGATTCAGAGGCTGCTCTTACAGCTTTCATTGAATCAGTTCAGGATGCTCTCAAGAGTGGTGACAAAGTTCAGCTCATCGGTTTTGGAAGCTTTGAAATCAGAGACAGAGCAGCAAGAACAGGTAAGAATCCTCTTACAGGTGAAGCTATGGAGATTCCGGCAGCTAAGGTTCCGGCATTCAAAGCAGGACGTGCTCTCAAAGACTTAGTTAACGGTAAATAATATCAATAAATAAGACCGTGGGTTCTGAACAGAACTGTTAAACACGGACAATAAAAATACCTCCTATGGTGTAACGAGATGAAACCATAGGAGGTATTTTTGTGTCAATCTAAGCTATATTTATTGTACTATCTCATACAAATCCCGCGCCTCGTCTTTTTTGACTGTTTCTTTGACGTTCAGCACTCTTATTTTTAGCGGCTTTTCACCAAACATAACCGTTATTTCATCTCCGGGCTTAACGTCATATGACGCTTTGACTGTTCTGCCGTTCACTGACACTCGTGCTCCGTCACATGCCTCGTTGGCAACCGTGCGGCGTTTTATGATTCGTGACACTTTTAAAAACTTATCCAGTCTCATTATATATCTCTCCTAATTATTCTTTTGTTTCTCAAAATCCTCAAAGTCTTTTATGAACTTCTCTGTGTAAGACGCAAGAGCAAGCTCCGGGTCAACACCTGACCTGCGGCACATTTGAACTGTCGCAAACAACATTTGACCGCATTGTTCGGCTTCTGCCGATGCGTTTCCGATAGTATGCGGGTCTGTGTATCCCGCTTTTTCAGCCTTCTTTTGAATCTTCTCCGCACGCATCAGTGCCGGCAGATACTTGGATACACCTCTGAGTTCGTCAGTAATCATATTCTGTCCTCTGTCAGAACGCTTTATTGCGTCCCAGTTTTGAAGCACCTCGCCGCTGCCCGATACCTCAGTGTCTCCGAATACATGCGGGTGACGGTGTATCAGCTTGCGGCAGATTGCGTTTGTTACATCGTTTATATCATATTCTCGGTTATCCTTGCCGATGATTGCATGGAACACAACCTGCAAAAGCAAATCTCCGCTCTCGTCAGCTATTTTCTCAGGTTTACCTTCGTCAATTGCTTCAATCAATTCATAACCCTCTTCAACCAGATTGCGCTTTATGCTCTCGTGTGTCTGCTCCCTGTCCCACGGACATCCGCCAGGAGCGCGCAAAAGTTCTACAATCTCAACCAAATCATCAAAAGTATATTTATCGTCTTTTTCTTTAAAGTTAAAATTCATTTTGCCCTCCATATACTATTTAATTAATTTAAATCTTTCAAGTATATATGCGATTTTTTCGCCTTTTGGCAGGTTTAGTACATCCTCGCGTTTAACAGCGCGGACAACGAAAATCATTATTCCGTAAACCAAACCGCATACTATAATTTCAAATAATGTCATAACTCTTGACACAGGCAAGGTCCCTGCGATAAAATATCCGCATACGCCCATAATTCCTGCGGCTATCAGAGGTTTTATGATTACATCAGTGAAGCTGAACCTTATATCAGCAAGTTTGACGATTTGCACAGTGTTAATAACGGCAATTATAAGATAACAAATAAACGTTCCTATCGGTGCGCCGTCTATACCGAGTACCGGTATTGTAATATAGTTAAATATAACTTTGGCTGCTCCGCCTATAAGCATGTTTACAACAGGATAATACATCTTGCCGTATGATTGGAGTATCGCATTTGTAACCTGTACTACAGCAACAGGAATAATAGCTATTGACAAAATACTCAAAACCGTCTTTGCGTTATCTGTGCTGAACAAAAAGTTAAGAACTCCGCTTGACAGCACTGACATACCAATTGCACACGGTGCGCCGAAAAGCAGCGCAATCCTGATTGCACTTTCGGTTATGTTTCTTGCCTGAATTTTGTTATTCTTTGCAAGAGCCGCTGAAATCGCAGGAACTATACTTGTGCCGAGTGCAACAATCAGAGTCAGCGGAAGATTAAACATTGTCAGAGCTTTTCCTGTGTACATACCGTATAGGGTTGTTGCCTTTTGAACGTTGATTTCAGCAGCTGACCAGCCTTGTTCAACCACCTTTTGTGCAAATTCCGTACCATGGCCAAACATAAATGCGTACTTGTCAAACACAGCAGGATTAACAACCAGACGGCGGCTTATTGTTGTCATATCAATCAGCGTTGTCAGACTTGAAACTGACGCGCCTATGGTGATAGGTATAGCAATAAGTATCAGTTCTTTAAGTATAGTCTTTCTCGGTCTCAGATTTTCAGCGGCAGTTGTCATCGGCGCTGTTATGGCTGTATGACGCTTCAGCACAACTGCCATAACCAAATATATAGAAATTAAAAGAACCGCTGACAAAAACGTACCTGTCGTAACACCAAAGATAGCGCCGGCAGAAGCGTATACCTTTTGGGCATGTGCCGATTCAATTTGTCTTGAAACAAAATCCACAGACTTGCCAATGCTTGGGGTTATTGCCATACTCATAAACAGTGAAGCAAGTATAAGACCGATAGCCATTTTGCCTGTAGACTCTATTACCTCAGAAAACGCTGTTGGATACATGTTCTGTCTGCCCTGAAAATATCCTCTCAGAGCAGATGCCATTGATACAAAAAACACAGCAGGCGAAATTGCTTTTATACCGAGTTCCGCGTCGGGTATAGCCACAAGATTTGCAAGCTGGTGTGCAAATGCAAACAGTATTATGCTTCCGGCAAGACCGATTACCACAAGAAGCGAAAACGAAGTCTGAAACACGCGTTTTGCGTCACGCTCGTCCTCACGTGCAAGGCTCTCTGCCACCATTTTGGAAATCGCAACAGGAAAGCCGGCGGTTGCCACTATAAACATAAATGTATAAATCTGATATGCAACGTTAAACAGACCCATTCCGTCATCATCAATCAAATAGGTCATAGGTATTTTAAAGCCTGCCCCTATCAGCTTTACTATTAGACTGGCAACACCAAGTATAATTGCACCTTTTACAAAACTTTTGCCGCCTTTGTCTGCCGAACTGTTTTTAATATTTTTATCCAAAGAATTCAACTCCTTAATATCTTTCGCATACATATAAACCAAACATTAAAATTATATTACACTATCTTGAAAAAAACAACTAATCTTAGTGTATATAACCTAAATATTACATAAAATTATTGTTACTTTTTGATTATTTTAAAAACTTTTTTGTTATTTTGGAACTTAGATTATAGAATATTAACTTTACCAAGTATGCCAAAATTGCTGCGAACACAATTCCACCCAAAACGTCACTTGGAAAGTGTACATAAAGATACAGCCTTGAAAATCCTATTAATGCGGCAATTATAAGCATTAGTCTGCCGTATCGCTTGTTCTCGAACCATATTATAAAGGCGCAGATAAAAGATGACATAGTGTGGCCTGACGGGAACGAATAATCTCGCGGTACTTGTACCAGCATATCTATGTTAGGATTTATCCAGCACGGACGTTCTCTCGCAAAAATTGGTTTAAGCAGTATATTGCCGAATATTACCGAGAGAATTAGTCCGACTAAAATTGCCATTCCGCATTTTCTCGTTTTGGGGTTTATAAAAAACAGCAGACTTATTACTATCCAAAACACACCGCCACTGCCCAGATTAGTGATATACGGCATTACAATGTCCCCAAAATCACATCTAACATGCGTTTGAATAAAATCGAGTATTTTGAAGTCTATGCTTGTTATAAATCCCATATATTCACAACTGCCTTTCTAAAATATAGTTTTTATTATAATATTAATTATATTAAATGTAAACCCGCGAAACATCCAAATTTTTACTGTAAAATTAAAGATTTGTGTAATACAATATATTTTTATATATTTATTTTTATTAATTATAATATTAATTGTATTATTATCTTTGACTTTTTTGTCAACAGTCTGAATTTATTTTGATAAGTTTTTACAGTAACTTATTTGCTTGTGTCTATAAGCATAATAAATATATTTTAGTGATACTATCAAAGAAAATACTTATATCTATAAGCAAAATCGGAGAAATATATATGGACAAGCTGTTAACAAACAAAACATTCGCTCAAAATCTTAAAAAGCTAAGATTTCAATCAAAACTGACACAAGAACAGACAGTCGCAAAGCTCCAACTGCTTGGGTCCCCCATAAGCAGAAGCACCTATTCTTTAATAGAGTTGGGCAGAGGAAATATATTTATCAGTGATTTGGTGGGGCTGCAGCAAATATTTTGTGTTGACTTTAAAGAATTTTTTGAGGGAATATCCACACAGCGTGAAGGCAAAGAAGAATAAATCCACAAAATGAGGTGTCGTCATGAGTATTAAAAGTATGATTTTCAGTATTTTATATCCCAATAACTGCGCTTTTTGCAAAAAAGGTGTTTCATATAACAGCACCGATACATACATATGCGATGAATGTATGAACAAATTAAACTTTTGTATCAGAAGTCCGCGCTGCAAATTTTGTGGCATGCCGATTGACAACCCTGCATACTCTTTATGCAATGAATGTTTAGACGCACTAAAAAGCGGCAGCAAAATTTATTACGACAAAATTACTGCGCCTCTTGTTTATAATGACGCTGTGAAAAATTCTATAGTATATTTGAAAAAGGGAATGTTTTTAGGCGCGGTTTCTACATTCTGTCACCTGATTGAATCAATGATTAAATCAGATTTTGCTGACGCGGACTTAGACTTTATAGTATCTGTACCGCCAAGACAGCAGAGGATGAGGGAAACAAGCTTTGATCAATCAAGGCTTGTAGCTAAAACACTCGCAAAAATAATTAAGATTAAGTATATTCCAAATTGCATGAAGCGTATACGTAAGACTGAAAAACAAAGCGCTCTCGGTGTTGCGGAACGAAAATCCAATTTAGACGGAGCGTTTGCAGTAAAACGCTGCGAAAACAAATTTAAAAACAAAACAATACTTGTGATAGACGATGTTTCCACCACGGGCGCTACTATTAATGAATGTGCAAGAGCTTTGAAGCAGGCAGGAGCCTTAAAAGTATATGGTGCGGTAATCGCGAAAACAGCTAAGTCATGATTTATGTTTGCTTTGCCTTATATAAGCCGCTGAGTTTTTAGCTATTTTTTCCATTATTTTATATTTTCCGCTTACAATTCTCTGTGTTGACTTTTTCTTTAATGCGTGGTAAAATGTTTAATAAAACTGGGCTTTTATGCCTGTGTGGGAATATAATTTTTATCATGCTTAAACTTTAGGAGATTCTTATGTTCTTATCAGATAAATGGAAAGATTATGAGCTTTTGGATGCCTCAGACGGTGAGAAGCTCGAACGCTGGAAGGATATCATTTTAGTCAGACCCGATCCCCAAATTGTATGGAACGTGAGTGATTCCGACAAATGTCCGGAGTGGAAAAAACCAAACGCAAAATATAACAGAAGCAGTACGGGCGGTGGCAAGTGGCAAGTTTACAAAAAACTGCCGGAGTCATGGACTGTCAGCTATCGTGAACTTAAATTCGGCATAAAGCCTATGGGATTTAAGCACACGGGTTTGTTCCCTGAACAGGCAGCGAACTGGGATTGGTTTTCTGATATAATAAAATTCAGCGGACGTCCTGAAGATACGGTTAATGTACTTAATCTGTTCGCATATACGGGCGGCGCAACCATGGCAGCATCCGCAGCAGGCGCAAAGGTATGTCATGTAGACGCATCTAAAGGAATGGTGTCATGGGCAAAAGAAAACGCGGCACTCTCAGGTTTGAGTCAAAGACCGATTCGGTATATTGTTGATGATGTCAAAAAATTTGTTGCGCGTGAAGTCAGACGCGGAAATAAATACGATGGAATTATTATGGACCCGCCGTCATACGGCAGAGGTCCCGGCGGCGAGGTCTGGAAGATAGAAAACGAACTTTTCGGTCTGATAGAGCTATGCACGAAAGTCTTGTCGGATGACCCGCTGTTCTTTCTTGTTAATTCATATACAACCGGGATGTCAGGCAGTGTGATGAAAAATATATATAAGCTGACCATTGGCAAGAAATTTTCAGGATTCGTTGATGTTGACGAAGTCGGTCTGCCAATCACCAACGGCGGATTGGTGCTTCCGTGCGGATATTCTGCGAGATGGCAACGTAGCGAATAGAGATTAGAGAATAGCGATTAGCGATTAGGAAACAGAATTATGACGGATAATATAATAAGCATACAAGACTTAATTTTTGAATATAAAGACGAAGATACAGGCGAGATAAACCGTGTGTTAAATGGTATTAACCTTGATGTACACAAGGGTGAATTCTTAGCTGTTCTTGGTCATAACGGCTCAGGGAAATCAACGCTGGCAAAGCATATGAACGCAATACTAACCCCAACATCGGGCAAGGTTTTTGTACACGGTATAAATACCTCTGATGCTGCACAGCTTTTTGAAATACGCCGCAGAGTAGGCATGGTATTTCAAAACCCCGATAATCAGATGGTTGCAACAATTGTTGAGGAGGATGTCGCATTCGCGCCGGAAAACCTCGGTATCGACCGTGATGAAATTAGAAAGCGTGTTGACAGCGCTCTTGAAATTGTTGGAATGACTGCGTTTAAGCGGCATGCACCGCATATGCTGAGCGGCGGACAGAAGCAAAGGGTTGCGATAGCCGGTGTGCTCGCTATGAAGCCTGAGGTTCTTGTCATGGACGAACCCACAGCGATGCTTGATCCCAGCGGACGTGCCGAAATTATGAATACGGTTAAAAAGCTTAACCGTGAAGAAGGCATGACGGTTGTTCTTATCACACACTATATGGACGAAGCTGTACAGGCGGACAGAACAGTAGTCGTTGATAACGGAAGCATAGCAATGCAGGGAACACCGAAAGAAATTTTCCCTCAGGTGGATAAGCTTAAAGAACTCGGACTTGATACCCCGCAGTCAACATATTTGATTTATATGCTGAACAAGCATGGGTTTGATTTTGATCCGGCTGTTCTTGACGACGAGAATTGTGCGCGGATTTTGCTTGAAAGGCTTAAGCAGCATAATACTGATTTGGAAGGTGTAGCACATGATTAAACTTGAAAATGTAAGCTATACATATATGCAGGGCGGATCGTTTGAGAAAAAGGCGCTCGATAACGTAAGCCTTGAAATTAAATCCGGTGAGTTTATTGGGATTATCGGTCATACGGGCTCCGGTAAGTCGACTATGATTCAAATGCTTAACGGACTGATTAAACCAAGTTTAGGCAGAGTGATTATCGACGGCGATGACTTGTCTGATAAAAAGGTCAAACTGCGCGATGTAAGATTCAAAGTCGGACTGGTTATGCAGTATCCAGAATATCAGCTTTTTGAAGAGACTGTGCTGAAAGATATATGTTTCGGGCCGCTTAACATGGGCCTGCCGCAAAGTGAGGCGGAGGACAGAGCCAAATTTGCGGCAAACATGGTAGGTCTGTCTGAAAGTCTGCTCGATAAGTCGCCGTTTGATTTGTCCGGCGGACAAAAACGCCGTGCTGCAATTGCAGGCGTTCTGGCAATGGAACCCAAAATTCTTATTCTTGACGAACCCACAGCCGGACTTGACCCGGCAGGACGTGATGAAATACTGACTAAAATACGAGATATGCACAAACGGCTTAATTTGACGGTTTTGCTTGTTTCTCACAGTATGGAGGATGTCGCGCGGCTCGCGGATCGTATTCTTGTTATGAACAGCGGCGCTGTTGAGATGTTTGATATGCCGTCAAAAGTGTTTGGAAAAGGCAGGAGACTTGAAGAGATAGGACTGACTGTACCGCAAATCACAAAGGTTATGGACAGACTTCGCAGCGCAGGTATCCAAATTGAGGACGGAATTTATACAACGGGCGATGCGTACAGAATTCTGCTTCCGCTGCTAACAAAGTAAAAGAAGGTAAATAAAATGCTTAAAGATATAACGCTCGGTCAATACTTCCCGGGTAGCTCATTTATTCATAAGCTTGATCCCAGAACAAAAATTATGATTATGTTTGCATATGTGGTGATAGTATTCATGATACAGAATTTTGAAGGCTATATTGCACTCACTGCATTTTTGGCGGTGTGTGTGACTGTTTCAAAGATTTCACCAAAATACCTTATTAAAGGGCTCAAGCCTATTTTGATATTTATTGTGTTTACAGGATTGTTTAATCTGTTTCTTACATCAGGTACGATCGTATGGCATTGGTGGATATTTACTATAACAAAAGAGGGAATCAGTTTCGCTGCATTTATGGTTTTGCGATTGGTTTTCCTGATACTCGGCACGTCGCTGTTAACTCTTACTACATCACCGATTGCATTGACTGACGGAATAGAACATCTATTATCACCTTTTAAGAAAATCGGAGTACCGGCTCATGAAATCGCAATGATGATGACAATAGCACTCAGGTTTATTCCGACTCTTTTAGACGAGACTGACAAAATCATGAAGGCTCAGTCTGCAAGAGGCGCGAGTCTTGACAGCGGAAATATTTTGTCAAGGGCAAAGGCAATGGTTCCTATACTCATACCTCTGTTCATTAGCGCTTTCAGAAGAGCTGATGAGCTTGCAACAGCGATGGAATGCAGGTGCTATCGCGGCGGCGAGAACAGAACTCGGCTCTATGAACTGAAGTATTCAGTTACAGACGGTCTTGGTTGGTTGTACACAATCATACTTTTTGCATTAATTATATCGCTGAACTTTGTTTTCGGAAAATTCTGAGGAAGTGAAATATGAAGAATATCGCACTGAGAATTAAATATGACGGTACAAATTATCATGGCTGGCAGTTTCAGGAGAACGCCGTAACGGTTCAAAGCGTGATTGAAGCCGCGCTCAGCGAAACTTGCGGCAGCGCGGTGAAAGTAACCGGATGCAGCCGTACAGATTCAGGAGTACACGCACTTGATTATGTACTGAATTTTAAAACTGACACAACTATCCCCGCTGAAAAATTGCCGTACGCATTAAACTACCGATTGCCGAATGATATTACCTCAGTTGATGCATGGGAGGCGGATGATGACTTTAACGCAAGATTTTCGACAAATGGAAAGCGTTATATCTACATAATCTGGAACTCTGTGTTTAAGAATCCCTTTCTCAGTCAATACAGCTGGCACTATCCGTACAAACTGTGTTTTGAGGATATGCAGAAAGCTGCCGGATATTTTGTGGGCAGGCATGACTTTTCAGGTTTTATGGCAAGCGGAGGACAACAGACAACGACTGTCAGAAATATCAGGGTATGTTCTGCAGAAAGAGATGTAAAGCATCCTGAACTTATAACAGTGACTGTCGAAGCAGACGCGTTTTTATATAATATGGTCAGAATAATAGTTGGTACATTAACCGATGTCGGATGTGGTAAGATAGCTTTAAGCGACATACCTTCAATAATCGAAAGCAAGGACAGGAAAAAAGGCGGAATAACCGCACCGCCTCAGGGATTGTTCCTTAAAAAAGTATATCTATAGATATACATTATGAGGATGACATAATATGAAATTTGATTTAAACAAAGAATTCAGCTTTGCACAGCTTGTAAATTATTTGAAAAGAACTTTCAGCAAAGCTGTGCAGTCAGTAAAAAAGCTCGACAGCAGCAGTATAAAAAACATAAACATAAACGGGAAAGCCGTACGCATAAACTCCATACGTTTAGGAACGATGGCTGCTGTTTTTGCAGTTATGCTGGCTCTTTTTATCAACCTTGTCATTATTCCGCGTACCACATACCGCGCATACTCAGACCTTGAATTCGACACCGGCGGAGACTACACGCAGTATGCGTACGGAAGCGGTATTTTACTGCTTAACAATAATGGAATAAAAATGGTGGATAATAAGGGGACCGACAAGTGGTCGCACAATTATACCCTCACTAATCCTATGGTTGACATTTCAGGTAGATATATGCTGCTTGCTGACCTTGACGGAAATAACACGCTTAACCTTTTTGATACTGACGGCAATAATCTTGTTACATACTCTATAAGCAGTGATATATTATCTGCCAAAATAAACCGCAAAAGACTTGTTGCGGCAGCCGTGAGCGAAGAAGGATATAAAGGAAGCGTGGTTGTGTATAATAAAAGGGCTGAAGAGATCTTCAAATGGAACAGCGGAGAGGGATACATAACTGATATTGATATATCAAATGACGGCAAATACGTTGCGGTGTCTCAGATGATGAGCGACCGTGATGAGGTTTATTCAAAAATCCATGTGATAAATATCACAAACGGTCAGAAGTCCGCAAACATTGAATGTGCTTCTGCATTGATTGCAGGAATAAATTTTGATAAGCGTGACAACATCATTGCGGTGAGCCAAAATAAAGTGTTCGGTTACAGCAAGAAGGGCAAAAATATCTATACAATTGACCTTGTCGGCAAATCGCCGCAAACATATGATGTAGATAATGGCGAAAACCTTGTATTTTTGTGCCGAGACAACAGAGGTAACTCGATTCTTGAAATATATTCGCTCAGAGGCAGATTTCTTGGGTCGTATACTTCAAGTGACGAGCTTAAAAATATATGCGTATGCGGTAACAGAATTGTCGCGGCAACAAGCCGGAATCTTGTGTATTTAAGCAACAAGGGCAAGCTCAAAAAGACTGTTGAAATCAGTCATGATATTATGAGCTTGGGGATTTACGGCAATAATAGAAACGTTCTTGTTCTCGGCGGAAACAAAGCTGATATCATTAGGATACGCTGAGCGTGTTTTTGTTTAAATAATGATTGATACGAGGTGATTTAATGATAGACATTCTTACCGCAGCAGTGTTTATTGTCTTTATAATAATCGGATACAAGAAAGGACTGTTGCGCTCGCTGTACGGTATTGCGGCGCTGGCAGCAAGCATAATAATTGCATATATGATGTATCATTATATAAAAAGCATCATATCAGACGGATTGTTCGGAGACTGGATTAGATCAATGGTACATACACGGTATGTTGAACCGGGACTTACATCTGACTCGCTTAGTTCCGAGGCGCTGCCCGAATATGTACGCAGCATGGTGGCAACCGGGCGTATTGAACTTGATTCAGCTCTGACGGTTTTTATTTCAGACTTGGTACTTAATCTGTTTTCGTTTATTGCAGTATTTATTGTTACACGAATACTTATTTCAATTTTAGGAAAAGTCCTGCATCTGATTTCAAAACTTCCGGTAATACGGTTTTTTGATAAAATCGGCGGTGCAATATTTGGGCTGATAGAATCTCTGCTTATTCTGTATCTGATATTTACAGTTATATATGCAGTAACCCCTCTGCGTGATAATCCTGTAACAAAAACATATATATCAGATTCAACACTTACCAAAACAATGTATGAGAATAATCCTTTGGTAGAACTTGTGATGCCGCGGGATTATGACAACATGATAAATAATGACCGCTGAAACAGCCGCACGAGCAGTATAAAATAGGAGGACAACATGAATTTTGACCCGCATAAAAAAATGACCAATGAAGAAATAGAAAATATGAAACTGCCCGAACTCAAAGAAGCTGCAAAACAGCTTGAAATAAAGGGCATATCAAAACTGCATAAGAAAGAGCTTATTGATGTACTCAAAGATTATTATCAAAAGCAGATTGATTCAGCAGATAATAAGTCCAAAGACAATAACAGAAAAACAAGACCGGCAAATCAAGCCAAATCTGAAGTTAATATAAAACCGCAAAGTTCTGATAAAAAGTCTGTAAGCGCGGAACAAAACCAAGCAAACAGCGGTCAAACAACCGAGAGGCATGCACAAGCTGACGAAAAATCTCAGCAGAACCATCAGAATCCTAATCAGAGCGACAGCGATGATAAGCAGTATGCCGACCCTGTTCGCCGTACGAATGTAATGAGCGGAGTTCTTGAGGTTATGGAGGACGGTTATGGATTTCTGCGCTCTGAAAACTATCAGTCGGGTACCGATGATGTGTATGTTCCACAGGCTCAAATCCGCAGATTCAGATTAAAAACCGGGGACTTTATTGTCGGAAACACAAGAATGCAGCATGAGGGCGAACGTTTTGAAGCGCTTATATATGTTCAGTCTGTCAATGGTGACGGAGTTGAAACAGTACTAAAAAGAAAATCATTTGAGGATTTAACGCCTATTTATCCGAGAGAAAGGCTTAAACTTGAGACCGGGCGTACAGATTATTCTATGCGTATAATTGATCTTATGGCACCTGTAGGCAAGGGTCAGAGAGGAATAATAGTTGCACCGCCGAAAGCGGGTAAGACAACTTTGCTCAAGAATATCGCCAACAGCATTACAAAAAATAATCCCGATGTTAAGCTTATCGTTTTGCTTATTGACGAGAGACCCGAAGAAGTTACCGATATGCAAAGAAGCATAAACGGCGATGTAATTTACTCTACATTTGACGAAGAACCGCATAATCACACAAAGGTTGCGGAAATTGTCTTAGAACGCGCAAAGAGACTTGTGGAACATAAAAATGACGTGGTTATATTGCTCGACAGTATAACAAGACTTGCACGCGCGTACAACTTGACTATTGCTCCGACAGGAAGAACTCTGTCAGGCGGTCTTGACCCGGGCGCACTTTACAAGCCAAAGAGATTTTTCGGTGCGGCTCGAAACATAGAAGAAGGCGGAAGTCTGACAATACTTTCTACTGCTCTTGTTGAGACAGGCAGTCGTATGGACGATATGATATATGAGGAGTTCAAGGGTACCGGCAATATGGAAGTTCACCTTGACAGAAAACTTCAGGAGCGCCGCGTATTCCCGGCAATTGATATTGCCAAATCAGGCACGCGGAAAGAGGAGCTTTTGCTCACGCAGCGCGAAAAGGAAACCGTTTGGAAAATTCGCCGCGCATTGGTCGGTCAAAATACCGCTGATGTAACCGAGACAATTCTGCGATACATTATCGGGTCAAAAAATAATGAAGAATTTATTACCGTAATTGAAAAAACTTTCAAGTAGTCTCTTTGAATATTTTATTTAAAACCGTTAATAACAAAAGTAAGGAGAAAATAAAAAATGAAAAAATTTTCACTTATTATAACTGTATTGATTACATGCTGTTCAATTTCTGTTTCAGCAGCAGGACTTAACAATATAAATACTAAAGTGGCATTTGGCAGCAGAGGCAGCTCTGGCTCTAAAACAACAAACGGTACTGGTGTTCCGTCATGGCTTGACGGTTCAAATCAGACGCCGTCTCCTAACCCGACAGCATTGTCAGAACCGAACTCAACTAAGAATCCGTCAGAAACAGCGGATTCAAATATGAAGCCTACTGCAGAGCCTGCACCGAGTTCAAATCCCGGCATCATTAAATCTGGAACAAAAGAGGCAGAAACTCTAAAGGTGCCCATTCTGTTGTACCACCATATTTCGATTGACTTTGACTCGTCAAATGCGATTTCAATAATATCTCCAAAAGATTTCAGGCTTCATATGACGGCTGTTAAAGCGCAGTTTACACCGGTCAGACTTAGAGATTACGTTGAATTTGTAAACAGCAGTGACGGCTCAAAAACCATGCCGAATAATCCGATAATAGTGACATTTGATGACGGTTATTTGTCTAACTATGAGGTTGCATATCCGATACTTAAAGAACTTGAAATCCCGGCAACCATATTTATAGTAACAGACACCGTCGGCGAAAAGGGCGGAGCAGGAAAAGTAAATTACTCGCACTTCACATGGGATCATGCAAGAGAGATGCAGAAGAGCGGGCTTATCGATATACAGTCACATACCAACGACCATGTTAAATTGGGAACGCTCAATAGAGACGCGGTTAATTTTGAGCTAAGAAAGTCAAAATATCTAATCGAGAAAAATCTCGGTACAACATGCGACATGATAGCGTATCCCTACGGCTCATATAATGATGCGGTAATAGAGGCGTCACACAAAGCCGGATATACAGCGCAATGCCTTGTCGGTGACGATGCAACGCACATAGATTATGAGGTTAATATACCGCGCGACGGAGTTGAACATATGACACGAATCACCGTCAGCGGTCTTATGGGCAACGTGAATGTAATAGAGCTTGTTCGCAGCGCACTGGCAAATAAAGTGACGGATAATAAATAATAACAACAAACAGATGATAAATATTAAGGAGAATAAATATGTCTAACGTAATAACATTAACAAGCGACAATTTTGAACAAGAAGTATTAAGTTCGGACAAGCCGGTTTTGGTAGATTTCTGGGCGTCATGGTGCGGTCCGTGCCGAATGATGTCTCCGATTGTGGATGAAGTTGCAGAAGAGACAACAGCAATTAAAGTAGGCAAGCTTAATGTCGATGACGAGAATTCAATTGCGGCAAAATATGAAATCATGTCTATCCCTACAATTATTTTATTTGAAAACGGGCAGCCTGTTAAGAAATCTGTTGGCACAAGTTCAAAACACGATCTCATAAACTTTATAGGAGCCGGAGTGTAATATATTATGTATGATGCAGTAATTATAGGAGCAGGAACAGCAGGAATGACTGCGGCGATATATCTCGCACGCCGCGGTAAGTCAGCAGTGGTTCTTGAAAACAACTCATACGGCGGACAGATAGTGAATTCGCGCGAAATTGAGAACTATCCCGGACTAAAAAGCGTATCGGGCTTTGATTTTTCCACTAAGCTGTATGAACAGGTAACAGAGCTTGGCGGAAGTATTGAATTTGCAAACGTAACAGGTATAAAACCGGAGTTAAGTTTTGATGGTTATAAATCTGTACTGACAGCCGATAAGGAATATAAGTGCAAAAATATAATCATTGCTTCCGGCGCATCAAACCGAAAGCTCGGTCTTAAAAATGAAGATAATCTTATCGGACGCGGTGTCTCGTACTGCGCCACCTGTGACGGTTCGTTTTTCAGAGGAATGGCAGTTGCGGTTGTCGGCGGCGGTAATACCGCTCTGGATGATGCAAAGTTCTTGAGTGAAATCTGCTCCGAGGTCTTTGTTATCCACCGCAGAGATACATTCAGAGGCGATGCGGGTACAGTCCGCGAACTGAATGATATTGAAAATGTTAAATTTGTAATGAATTCTGTTCCGGTCAAACTTACTGCCGATGAAAATAGCAAACTTATAGGAGTATTGGTAGAGGACAAAAACAGCGGCGTAATAACGGAGCTGAGTGTAAACGGTCTGTTTGTAGCTGTCGGTCAAATACCGAATACCGCATTTTTAAAAGACAGCGGCATAGAACTTGACAAGTACGGTTATATCAAAGCCGGCGAGGATTGCCGAACAAATATAAAAGGCGTATTTGCAATAGGTGACTGCCGAACAAAAGCGCTGCGTCAGCTTACAACAGCAGCGGCCGATGGTTCTGTCGCCGCGTCGTCGCTGTAAACTTCGCTATGCTGCATGTCATTTGCAAGCAAATGACATATTCGCTTTACTGCTCTACTGGCGTTGCTTATTGACTCCTCAAATTTGAGTACAACATTCAGTCTCAGCATGCCATATCAAAGATATGGGTCACAAGCTTCCGTTACAGCTCCTCTCAACTCGAAACACACGGTTTCGAGTTGTTTTAAAAACCTTAAATTGTGCGCTTATGCATATTTCAGCAAATCCTTTGCTGAAATTTTACTTCTTTTGTGTAAGGGTAAATACATCTTTAGATTTACCAATGACTACAAGGTGGTCATCCTGATTAAAGACATATTCAGGATTTGGAAGAGGCTTTAGTTGATTACCGTGCTTGATTCCGATAATATTCACCTCGTACTTTCTTCTGATGTCCAGAGACGCAATACTCTTTCCTATCCATGACGGAACTACAGGAATTTCATATATCGAGTACTCACTCGTCAGTTTGATAAAGTCAAATATATTTCCTGCGTTATAGCGCATGGCAATCTTTTCAGCAACCTCACGTTCAGGGTACACAACTTCATCCGCGCCCACAAGACGTAGGAATTTGGCTTGCCTATCCTCCCTGGCTTTTGATACAATAAAGTTTGCGCCAAGTTCTTTAAGCATTGATGTGATTTCAAGCGATGCCTGAAAGTCTTCGCCTATTGCGACAAAGCACAAGTCAAAATTGTTAACGCCGATTGCACGCAGAACACTCTCGTTTCTGCAATCACCGATTTGTGAGTCGGTGAATACAGACGCATATTGTTCAATTATTCTATCATTTTTGTCAACAATCATTACATCATTTCCGAGTTCAAGCATTTTGGTTGCAAAATGTTTGCCAAGACGTCCCATTCCTATTACCAGTATAGATTTCATAAGACCTTCCTCCAAATAAATAATGGTATTGGTATATAATTAAATCATCCGATCAGTATATCTTCCATAGGCCGCATAAGAGCAACCTGTTTGCGTTTTTCGGCAAGAACAAGCATAAGCGATAAGCCGCCGACCCTGCCGGCATACATGAGGATAATCAGAACTGCCTGAGAAATACCCGACAGCGACGATGTTATTCCGGTTGTAAGTCCGACTGTTCCGATTGCTGAACTGACTTCAAATAAGATTTGCTTCATTTGATACGGCTCAATTGCACATATAAATAATGTGGAGGCAATAACGGCTGTAAGATAAATTGAGCAAATTGCACTTGCTTGCCTCAGGGTGTTTTCGCTTAGTCTGCGTTTGAATATCTCAACCTGGTTATTATGTCTTGCCGAAGCGATAGTTGTCAAAAGCATTACTACAATGGTAGTAGTTTTGATACCTCCCGATGTAGAGCCAGGGCTTCCGCCGATAAGCATTAAAACGGTAGTCAATAGATTTCCGCTTTCGGACAGTGCAGACAGGTCAACTGTGTTAAAACCTGCGGTTCGCGGCGTCACTGCCTGAAACAGGGAATGCAGCCATTGGTTTTGCAGTGACATGCCGGCAAAGCTGTTGCTTCGTTCAAATACAAAGAATAGGATTGTCGGAATCACTACTAAAAATACGGTTGCAGATAAAACTATTTTGGTATGCAGCGAATATTTGTGATAGTTAAGCCCTACGCTCATAATATTGCTCCAAACCATAAAGCCGAGTCCGCCAATCAAAATCAGCACGCATACCGTAAAATTGACAAGCACATCATTTTGATAATGCATAAGTGATGAACCCGGTTCAAATCTGCCCATCAGGTCAAACCCTGCGTTGCAGAATGCTGAGACAGAATGGAAAATGGCGTTGTATATCCCTGTACCTAAACCCATATCGGGGCAAAACCTGACTGCAAGCAATACGGCTCCGGCGGCTTCAAACAAAACTGTACCGAATATAAGGCGTTTGACAAGCTGTATCATGCCGCTGAGCTTTGTGTTTCCGGCAGACTGCATAATCAGTTTTCTCTCGTGCAGGCTAATGCGTCTGCCCATGAATATTGAAACAATGGTGATAAGCGACATGAAGCCGATACCGCCTATTTGAATCATGAGCAAAATCACAATCTGACCGAATACGGACCAGTGCGAATATGTGTCATAAAGCACAAGACCGGTGACGCAGGTTGCACTTGTCGCAGTGAACAGTGAGTCAAAAAACGAAGTCCACTCATGCGATTTTGATGAAATCGGCAGACATAGAAGCGCCGAGCCGACAAGGATTATTATAAGAAAGCCAAAAGCTATAACTTGTGTATAGGTGGCTTTGGTATTTCGGACGGCGCTGTCCGATCCGTCTTTGTAATCAGTATCAGCCGATAGCATGATTTATACCTCCATAAATTAAAACTTATCCGTGCTTAGGAAAAACTCACATCCGACAGGTGCAACGTCAACTTCAAGTGTGTTGTTTCTGATAGGTTTGACATCGGTCTTGTCTATACCGTGAGAAAAGAACGAGAAGTCACCGAATTCAGACAGGTCGATATCCACATGTTTTCTCTCAAAGCTTCGGTTTACCGCGCAGACAGCAAGAGAGTTTTCTGACTTATTGCCGAATACGTCTTTATTGTTTTTAATATATCTTGCGTATACAAGCAAATCTTCATGCGCATAAAGAGTTTTATATTCGCCGAGTTTTAAGCAGTTGGTACTGTTTCTTAACTTACCGAGCTCAGTATACCATTGTCTGAGGTCAATGTCTACCGCACGCCATGGATATGTTCCTCTGTTAAACGGATCAGCTCCGCCCTGCATTCCTACTTCATCTCCGTAATATATGCACGGCACTCCGATATAAGTCATTTGTACAAATGACAGCATTTTTATTCTGTACGTTGCAAGCTCTTCATTGCCTGATGAAAGCTTTTGTGTTCCGCAGTCATTTGACAGTCCACCCATAAGTGTTTTTATTCTCATTGTGTCATGAGTTCCGATTATGTTCATCAGAGCATACAGAGTTTCTTTCGGATAGTTCTCGTTTATAGACATCATTTTTGCGTTTAGGGTTTGAGCATTAATCGAACCCAAAACAAATGAAATCATATTGTCTTTAAACGGATAGTTCATTACGCTGTCGAGCTCATGACCAAACAGATACTTCCTCGGTACGCTGTACGCAACTTTGTTTGAGGCGTCCTCCCAGACCTCGCCTATTATAACGGAGTCAGGGTCTTTAGACTTGACCTCTTTGCGCAGGATTTGTATAAACTCGTCCGGCAATTCGTCCGCCACATCAAGTCTCCAGCCGCTTGCGCCCTTCTCAATCCACGTCTTTACGACTGAATCGTCATCTCTTAAAATATAGTCAAGGTATGACGGCGTCATTTCGTTCACGTTCGGCAAATTGCTGCATCCCCACCAGCTTTCGTAATCGGGATAGTTGGTGAACTGATACCATTCTCTGTACTCGCACTGCGGATTCTGGTAAGCGCCGACACCTCCGCCGTAGCTTCCGTATTTGTTAAAGTATATACTGTCAGCGCCGGTATGACTGAATACACCGTCAAGGATTATTCGGATGCCAAGCTTTTTAGCTTCGTGGCACAAATCCGAGAACACTTCATTGGTGCCGAACATAGGGTCAATATTCTTGTAATCTGCAGTATCGTACTTATGGTTTGAATACGCGTCAAATATTGGGTTTAAGTATATTACGCTGATTCCCAAACTTTTCAGATACGGCAGTTTTGCGATTATACCCTTTAGATTTCCGCCGTAGAAGTCGTTGCACGCGGGTCCCATTTCGTACGGATGTGTATTAAAAGAAATCGGTTCGTACCAATCGTTATGAATAACGTATTCGTTGCGTTTTTTGGGGATTGCGCCGTTTGTATCCGTGTGGTCGCCATAGAATCTGTCAGTAAAAATCTGATACATTATTGATTCTTTGAACCAGTCGGGCGTCTTATAATCTTTATCGTATACGGTTATCTGATAACTGCGGTTCATTGGGTCCGCGGTTACTGTGCCTACTCCGCCGAGAGATTCAGCGTTGTTGGTATAATATACAGTCTCATTCTCAGTCTCTATTATAAAATAATACCACATCAGAGCGCCGTCATGAGGCGTCTTGATTTCTGCAGTGTACAGTATCGATTTATCGCCTGAATCATTTGCTGATAAACGGGCGGATGATGTTTTTTTGCCGGCGGCGGACATATCATAAAATGTTTCCTCGTCATTGACCCATATACGAACGCGAATATTTTTTATGGTCTCGTCGTCCGGGATAACCTTTAGGCTTAGTTTAACAACGCTGTCTGTTGCTGCTGCGCCGAAAGGCATTCTGTAAACACTGTCATGTGAGTTATGAAAAAGCTGCATTTTTTTGTTTCCTCCGAAATTTAATAAGGGTTGAAATTAGTTTTTCCACAGGAAAAAATTTTCTCACAATATTATACACCCTTTATTCAAAAATTGCAAATAAATAATATAATAATTGCAAGTCTTGTGAGTATATGCTATAATTAAATAAAAAACTACGGAGGATTTATGAAATATATAATATTCGATATGGACGGCGTACTGGTGAATTCTGAACCTGTGATAATGCAGGCGGCGGCAGATGCGCTAAAGAGCGGCAGAATCCGCGGCGGACGTGAGGATTTTATACCATACATAGGTTCGGGTGAGGAAAATTTTATCATCGGTCCGTGTACAAATCAGGGACAGCCTGAACTCATAGATGAGCTTATGGAGCGAATGTTCAAAAATTTTGAGGATAACATCGGCAATATGCAGGTGTTTCCGTCAGCAAGACCGCTTATAGACGAGCTTTCAAGGCGTGGACATATATTGGCGCTGGTGAGCAGTGCAGCCAAGAGAAAGCTCATGGTATCGCTGAAAGCAGCAGATATTATGCCAGAGAATTTTAAGGTGATACTATCCGGCGGCGACGTTACCGAAAAGAAGCCGTCGCCTATGCCGTATCTTTTGGCGGCGGAGCGTCTCGGAGCCGAGCCGAAAGACTGCATGGTTATAGAGGATGCAATCAGCGGAGTTAAATCCGCTAAGTCAGCGGGTATGACTTGTTTTGGTGTTACTACATCATTTTCCGCAGATGAGCTTAAAACGGCAGGAGCCGATTTTGTAAAAGATGATATAATCAAAGTTTTGGACTGTCTGGATTAAAGAAAGCAGAGGATAATATGCTAAACGCAATATACGGCACCGCAGAAGCCGATAGGCACGGCGCTTTGTTTGATATGTTAAAACAGAATATATCCGCAGGGATTAAATCGTTTGTTCTTGTGCCGGAGCAGTTGTCAGTCTCGACAGAGCGTGAGGTTTTAAAAATCCTCGGAGTATCCGCACAGGTTTGGGTTGAGGTTCTGACGTTTTCGCGTATCGGCAATGAGGTGTTGAGCAGTCTTGGCCCTTTGCGCCTTAATTATATTGACGGAGCAGGACGCGAAATTTTGGCGTGCCGGGCTTTGCAGATAATCCAAAATGAGCTGTTATACTTAAAATCAAATGTTAATCAAAAAGGGTTTTCCGGAACTTTGGTTAATTTAATTTCTGAATTTAAGCGATACGGTCTGTCGCCCGATGATTTTGATGAGGCAAGTTCAAAAGTTGAACGAAGTGAACTCAGACTAAAGCTTGCAGATTTGGCAAAGTTCTATCGTACATACAGCAGTTTGATTGACGAGAAGAACTCGGATGCTGAAGATAACCTTTCGATAGCTCTGACTAAAATAAAAGACTTTGATATACCAAGAAGCGCAGAGCTGTTTATAACTGAGTTTAAGAGCTTTACTCCGCTTGAATGCGATGTTATTACGGAGCTCATGAAGAAAACCGAAAATACACACTTGATAATGCTTTGTGATGATATTGAATGTCCGTCTGATATATTTGCATCAGCCGCTGTAACATACCGTGGCTTAAAGCAAACGGCAGAGGTTATCGGCATTGAGGTAGGTGTTCCGCGGCGGCTTGCTGAAAATCCCAATATATCAGACAAGCCTGACCTTAAACACTTATGGTCAGAATATTTTAAGGTTAATCCTGATAAATACAGCGGCAAGCCGGAACATGTACATATTGTTTCGCCGCTTAATTATTATGATGAAACAGAATGTGCCGCAAGAATAGTCCGAAAATTGATAAGGACGCGCGGCTACAGGCAGAATGACTTTCTTATTCTGTCGCGCGACAGCGAAAAGTACGATAGGATTATTCCACATATCTTCAGGAAGTACGGACTTAATATCTTTGTAGATAACAGGCGCAGTATAATGAGTAATCCGCTTGTCAGAAGCATATCTTCAATGCTCGAAATCCTCGCTTACGGATTTTCATATGAGAGGGTTATAACGATCGCCAAGAGCGGATTTAAACAAGGGCTTAGCCGAAGGGATATAGATATATTTGACAACTACCTTCTTGCGGTCAGTCCGAGCCACGCAATGTGGAATGACGAGAGTCCGTGGGAGTTCAACCCTGACAAGCGCAGATATGACATGGAGCTTATTAACCGTGTTAAAGATGTGGTCATATCGCCAATATACAGGCTGAAGTCAAAAATTCACGGCAGAAAAAATACTGAAGATATTGCACAAGCTGTTATGGAATACATAACCGAATGTGATTATGAGAATCTTATGAAGGACGTGTGCCGTGATTATTCTGAAAGCGGAATGACATACGCCGCGGAAGAACATAGGCGAATCTGGAACAGCATGGTTTCCGTACTTGAAAGAATGGTTGACATCATGGGCGGTGAAGAGATAACATATCTCGGCTTTTACGAGCTTTTTACATCGTCAAGCACCGGGCTGAAAGTCGGTATATCACCTCAGACGCTTGACGAAGTGACGTTTAGCAATATAGATATTTTCAGAAATACCGACGCGAAAGTTGTTATTGTTTTGGGTCTGAATTACGGAGTTTTTCCGAAAGGATTTTCGTCTGAAGGATTGCTTAGTGACAATGAACGTGAAATCCTGCGTGAATACGGAATCAGTCTTGCAATGACAGCCGCTGAAAAATCATTTGACGAGCAAAACCTGATTTATAATGTACTGTCATCTGCGAGCGATGAACTATATCTGTTTTCTCCTATTGCCGATAATGCAGGAAACTCACTCGAACCTTCACAAATAATAACAAAGATTAAAAACGAAGTTTTTGATTTTGACAACGGTGATAATGAAGAACTTTTATCAATTCTGGATTATGAAAGCTCCGAAGCAGTATTTGACGAGCTTAAACGCATCTGTGCAGAACAAAGATTATATGAAGATACAAGCGAATTGCCGCAGGATATTAAAGTGGTTTATGACTATTTTATGAAGGACAAAAATTCAGAGCGAGAGTTAATTAGGTATCTTGAAAGAATACGCAGAGCAGAGCAGGGTTACGAAGAGTTATCCAAAGAATCGGTATCTGAGCTGTACGGCAGTGAGATTATGCTCAGTGCGTCTAAAATGGAAAAGTTCAATGCCTGTGCCTTTTCGTACTTTATGCGGTATGGTTTGGTTGTAAAGTCCAGAGATAAAGCTCAGTTTGACCCGTTAAGTATGGGAAACGTCCTGCATTCCGCACTGGAACGCTACTTTTCGGATAAGCATAAGAACAACGCAAAATATGAGGAAATCACTCGTGACGATTGTGAGAGGGAACTTTTTAGTATAGTGAGCGGAATTGCTTCAGGTGATGGAGAGATAATGTATCAGACTTCTGCGTATTATAAATATTTGATTATGCGTATCAGCGGAATTGCTGCGGCTACTGCATGGGAGACGGTGAAGTTCTATCAGAACTCAGACTTTCGTCCGTATGGATTTGAAATAAGAATCGGTGAAGGCGGCGAAGCACCGCCCATGGTTGTAAAAACGGATTTGGGCACTGCTGAAGTCGAAGGATTCATAGACAGGGTTGACAGCGCAGTGGTAGACGGTCAGCGGTATATTAGTATAATAGATTATAAATCATCAGCGAGGGATTTGGATATAAATCTGGCGGCGGACGGAGTACACTTTCAGCCGCTTGTGTACGCAAATGCTCTTTGCGGCGGACTTGATGTTCGTCCGGCGGCAATGCTGTATCAGCAGATGAACGACCCTATTGTTGACGAGAGCAAAGCGAAAAGTAATATTGCGCTTGAAAAAGAAATTCATAAAAATATTAGAACAAGCGGATGGGTTGTTGACGATAAATGTATTGCCGGATTGTTTGACAAAACAAGTGAATTTGTGACAGGCAAAAATCATCTTGTACCTGTTGAAGAAATGAATATGCGCCTTGAAGCAGCAGCAAAGAAAATCAGTGAGACTACAGAGGGTATATTCGGCGGTATAATATCGGTCAATCCATATAAAAAGTGGAACTTTGACCCGTGCGTTTACTGCGAATATAAGAGTGTTTGTGGTCAGAATTAGTAGGATATAAAAATTTATACAAAATGACTAAATAATAAATTGCTGAAAAGTCTTGACATTTTATATAATATGATGTATTATATAAAAGTTCTGTCGGGGTTTGGCGCAGTTTGGTAGCGCACTTGGTTTGGGACCAAGGGGCCGCAGGTTCGAATCCTGTAACCCCGACCACGTCGCCGCAAGCGTTATATCGCTTGCGGCGACTTTTTTATAAAAGTCACCGCAACGCTCATTCTGCTGCGGCTCCTTTCAACTCAAAGCCGTGTGCTTTGAGTTGTTTTTAAAATCCTATGCTTTTAAAATAAATGTTTTTACTCTCCGTCATACTACAATTGTGTTACAAAGGAATAAAAAACTTGACGAATTATATATTAATTATGTATAATAAAGAAAGGGATAATATGGATTATTTGTTAATTTTTTTATAATTTCTAAATATATAATATTTTAGAATAAAAAATTTAAATAAACATATTTTAGGAGGGTTTTAAAATGAATGGTATAGTAAACGTCGTACCTTGGATTGTATTGGCTGCTGCTATATGCGGTCTCGCTTTTGCAGCATACAAATTCTTTTGGGTTAAAAAGCAGTCTGAGGGCACAGAAGAAATGGCGAATATCGCCTCAAAAATCAGACAGGGCGCTATGGCATATCTTAAAAGACAGTATAAGACAGTCGGAATATTTTTTGTAGTAATGCTTATTATCATATGCTGTATGGCGGCTGCCGGAATGCTCACATGGTTTGTTCCGTTCGCATTCCTTTCGGGTGGATTCTTCTCGGGTCTTTCCGGCTTTATTGGCATGAAGATTGCTACATATGCAAACTCAAGAACAGCAAACGGTGCAAGACAGGGTCTTAACAGAGGTCTTAAAATTGCATTCTCAAGCGGTACAGTTATGGGTCTTACTGTTGTTGGTCTGGGACTTCTTGACATCAGTGTATGGTTTATTATCCTTAAAGCAATTCTTAATAACCCTGATGAAATTATGGCGGCAATGCTCACATTTGGCATGGGCGCAAGCTCAATGGCATTGTTTGCTCGTGTCGGCGGCGGTATCTTCACAAAGGCTGCTGATGTAGGCGCTGACTTAGTTGGTAAGGTTGAAGCCGGCATTCCTGAGGATGATCCGCGTAATCCTGCTGTTATCGCAGATAACGTTGGTGACAACGTTGGTGACGTTGCCGGTATGGGCGCTGATCTCTACGAGTCATATGTTGGTTCTATAATCTCAACAGGTGCATTGGCAACAGCCGCAGGTCTTGGCTATGCGGGTATTATTGTTCCTATGTTGATTGCAGCAATTGGTATTATCGCTTCTATTATTGGTACCTTCTTTGTATCAACAAAAGAAGGTGCAAATCAGAAGAGTCTGCTCGGTTCGTTAAGACGCGGAACATACATTGCTGCTGTTATCTCAGCAATTGCTTCTGCAATTCTTATCTTCACACTGCTTCCGGGCAACACAGGTGTGCTTTGGGCAGTTATTTCAGGCTTGATTGCCGGTGTTCTTATCGGATTCTTCACAGAGTATTATACATCGGATTCATATAAGCCGACTCAGAAGCTTTCAGGTTCGTCACAGACAGGAAGTGCAACAATCATCATTGACGGTCTTGCCCTTGGTATGAACTCAACAGCTATACCGGTTATAATCGTAGGTATCTCAATCCTTATTAGTTACTTTGCGGCAGGCGGAGCTAATAGCTTTAATTTGGGTCTTTACGGAGTTGGTATTTCGGCAGTTGGTATGCTTGCTACACTTGGCATTACTCTTGCGACAGACGCATACGGACCGGTTGCCGATAATGCCGGCGGTATTGCAGAGATGGCAGGTCTTGAACCGGAAGTTCGCGACCGTACAGACGCACTCGATTCACTCGGTAATACAACAGCCGCAACAGGTAAGGGCTTTGCTATAGGAAGCGCAGCGCTTACTGCACTTGCACTTATCGTATCGTATACAGAAAAATTTGACGAATCAGTGCTTTCACTTTCACTTACAAATCCGCCGGTTCTTATCGGACTGTTTGTCGGCGCTATGCTTCCGTTCCTGTTCAGTGCATTCACAATGCAGGCTGTTGGACGTGCGGCACAGAAGATAGTGGTTGAAGTAAGACGTCAGTTTAAGCAAATCAAGGGTCTTATGGAAGGCAAGGCAGAAGCGGACTACAAAACATGTGTTGACATCTGTACAAAGTCATCACTTAAAGAGATGATTCTGCCGGCGGCTCTCGGAATACTGGCGCCTATCATCGTAGGTATCGTACTCGGACCCAACGGGGTTGTAGGTATGCTCGCCGGTGCACTTGTATCAGGCTTTGTTGTGGCTATCATGATGGCAAACTCAGGCGGTGCATGGGATAATGCCAAGAAGTATATAGAAGCAGGCAACTTTGGCGGCAAGGGCAGCGAGAATCACAAGGCTGCAGTTGTTGGTGATACAGTCGGCGATCCGTTCAAAGACACATCGGGTCCGTCAGTAAATATCCTTATCAAACTGTTATCAATGGTTTCTATTGTGTTCGCAGGTTTGGTTATGAAGTTCAACTTTGTTGACTTTATCACAAATCTTATAAAGTAATATAGTTTAGGGAGCAGGTATATACTGCTCCCTAAAATTATATAAAAATTTTCATAAAACCTCTTTACAAATCATAAAATGTATAGATCGGAAGAGCACACGTCTGAACTCCAG